>JAAVAY010000029.1 GCA_014803815.1 Allobaculum sp.
ATTTTTCAGGTTGAATAAAAGCGAAAGAAAAACCGGTTTGCCTATCGTCAAAAAGAAGTCTATAATCGCTTGTGCAGTCAAGAAGGGGAAAAGTAAGCAGGACTTCCGCGCTAAAGAGAGCAGCTGTATGGTGAAAAGCTGACCGGAACTTGCCCAAAGGCCGCCCTGGAGCTGCCGCTTCCAGCGATAGCGGAATAAATTGAGAGTGCCTTTGCCCGATGCGAAGGTAAACTGGGATGGTAACGCGTATTCACGTTCCTGGATGACAGGGGCGTTTTTTTTATGTTTGGCCTTTGGGTCCAAACGTCTAACCAGAAAGGAAATTTAACTATGAAGCAATTAACTGGAAACCAAGTGCGTCAAATGTTCTTGGATTACTTTGCCTCTAAAGATCACATGATCGAACCAGGGGCTAGCTTAGTTCCTCATAACGATCCAACTTTGTTGTGGATTAATGCGGGGGTTGCTGCTTTAAAAAAATATTTTGATGGTTCTGAAAAACCAAAGAAAAATCGCATTGCCAACGCGCAAAAATCCATTCGTACTAACGATATTGAAAATGTGGGCAAAACAGCTCGTCATCACACCTTTTTTGAGATGCTCGGAAATTTCTCCATCGGCGATTACTTCAAAAAAGAAGCTATTCCTTTTGCTTGGGAGTTTTTAACGAGTCCAGAATGGATCGGCTTTGACAAAGATAAACTCTATATCACGGTGTACACCGACGATGATGAAGCCTATCGTATTTGGACCGAAGTTTGTGGTGTGGATCCAAGTCACATTTTGAAGACAAAAGAAAACTTCTGGGAAATCGGAAAAGGGCCAGGTGGACCTGATACAGAAATCCATTTCGATCGTGGTCCTGAATACGATCCCCAAGGACTTGGCGAAAAGCTTTTCTTTGAGGAAATGGAAAACGATCGCTATATCGAAGTGTGGAATGTTGTATTTAGTCAATACGATTGCGATCCAGAACTCGATCGCCATGATTATAAAGAATTGCCTCAGAAAAACATCGATACAGGAATGGGCTTAGAGCGCTTAGTCGCTTTAATTCAAGGTGGAGAAACCAACTTTGATACCGATTTGTTCTTACCCATCATTCACGCTACCCAAGAGCTTTCCGGTGTTCCTTATGCAGGCGATAACAAAATGGCTTATCGTGTCATTGCGGACCACATTCGAACTCTTGTCTTTGCTCTTTCTGATGGAGCAAGCTTCTCCAATTCTGGACGTGGCTATGTCTTACGCCGCGTATTGCGTCGAGCCGTTCGCTTTGGATTGAAACTTGGCTTAGATGAACCCTTCCTTTATAAACTCGTTCCTGTTGTAGCGGAAAATATGAAGGATTTCTATCCTTATTTAATGGAGAGCGTAGAGAAAAACCAAAAGCTCATCCGTCAAGAAGAGGAATCCTTTAAAAAGACTCTCAAAAATGGTCAAGCCTTATTGGACGAAGAAATCGCCAAAGCTAAAGACAATGGCCATAACAAGCTTTCCGGCGAAGTGACTTTCAAACTATACGATACGTATGGCTTTCCCTTCGAGATGACCCAAGAAATCGTGGAGGAAAATGGATTACAAGCCCTTCGTGAGGAATTTGATATCCAAATGGCCGAACAAAAAGCCCGTGCACGTGCGGCTCGTGGTAAGCAAGACTCCTTTGCAAGCCAAAATGAAGAGTTGATGAATTTTATGGAGCCTTGTGAATTCAATGGCTATGACAATCTCGAAGAAGAAGGAACGATCATTGCTCTTTTCAAAGATGGCCATATGGTGGACTCCTTAGAAGATGAAGGACAAGTTATTTTGGATGTCACGCCTTTCTATGTTCAATCCGGTGGTCAAGTAGCTGATATTGGAACTTTGAGTTCAGATACAGTCCAAGCCAATGTGGTGGATGGCATTAAAACCCGTAACAAACAACACTTGTTGCAAGTGGAAGTAAAAGAGGGAATGCTCCACAAAGGCGATAAAGTTTTACAACGTGTCGATGCCAAACGTCGTATGGATACCACGGCTAACCACTCAGCGACCCATCTTTTACAATCCGCTTTAAAATCCGTTTTAGGCGATCAAATTCATCAAGCGGGTAGCTATGTAGGTCCTGATTATTTGCGCTTTGACTTTAACTATCGCGATAAACTCACTAACGAACAGCTTGCAGCTATTGAAAATGCCGTCAATGTCATGATTGAAGATGCTTGGCCTGTTACAAAAGAAATCATGTCTTTAGAAGAGGCTCAAAAAACAGGAGCTACGGCTCTTTTTGATGAAAAATATGGTGACGAAGTGCGCGTTGTCACAATGGGAGACGTATCTAAAGAATTTTGTGCGGGCTGCCATGTCAATAACACGGAAGAAATCGGTGTGTTGAAAGTAGTTGGCGAAGAATCCATCGGAAGTGATACCCGTCGTATTACCGCTAAAACAAGAAAAGCCGCGTATGATGAATTTGCTTCTCAACAAAAAGTCTTGGAACACATTGCTAAAACGGCTAAAGCCAATGGCTTAAAAGGTCTTGATTCCAAGATTGATTCTTCTTTCGATCAAATGAAAGAGATGCAAAAAGAAATCACCGAGCTGAAAAACCAGATCTTCACCCTCAAATCCAAAGAATGGGCCAGTGAAGCCAAAGACATCAACGGTTTACAGATTTTAACCAAATCGGTAAGCGGCATGGATGGAAAAGCGCTCAAAGACATTGCTTCTTCCTTAAAAGGAGCCAACGAAAATATGATCGTCTGTCTCATCTCTTCCGATCATGGCAAACTCACCATTGTCGCGGGAGCTGGAAAAGAAGCGATCAAACGTGGAGCACACGCTGGAAAATTGGTAAAAGAAGTCGCTGCGATCACGAATGGTCGTGGTGGAGGAAAACCCGATTTAGCCCAAGCGGGTGGTAGTGATGCCTCTAAAATCGGCGAAGCTTTGGCAAAAGTAGAAGAATTAAGTCAAACGCTTTAAGCGCTTCCTCTTTTCAATCCACTAAAAAGAGAGGTGTTGGCCTGTTTTCCATAAACAGGCCTTTTTTTTAGAAAAAAAGTTACCACGAAATTTTTAGCTCTTCTTATTTGTCAAACGTCTCAAGGTAAGCTATGGTAAGGTGCCTCACGTACTTTGGAAAAGGGAAAAATCGGAGGATTTAAGTCCTCTGTGAGCGAAAATTTTAAAAATCCTGTTAAGGTATTTAAAAACATCTATCTATCTCTCTTTCTTTTCTCTTTGCGCGCAAGAGAATCCCAAAAAAGGGGGCTTTTTCTTAGCCTTCTGGCTCAAAAGTGGGGAAATGGCTCTTTCCTTTTCAAGGATGGGGGATGGGTGTATGATAAAAGCGCTTTACTAAAAGGGGGGCGTTGACGTGGCTCATATTACAGAAACAATGATGTTTATGACGGATGAAATTCGTCGTGAGAACATTAAGCGAATGCTTCGGGAAGTCTCTGAAGCTCTTGAAGAGCGAGGCTACAATTCTGGGACGCAGATTGCGGGATATCTCGTGAGTGGGGATCCTGCCTACATCTCTTCCTACAAGGACGCCCGAAACAACATCCAAAAATTTGAACGCTATATGATCATCGAAGAACTTGTAAAGGATTACTTGGATAAATAATCATTATGGAACGGATTATTGGACTGGATTTAGGCTCCGTGACTTGCGGAATTGCGATTAGTGATCCGCTTGGCATGATTGCTCGAGCCTTAACGACTGTACGATTTGAACCCGATGATTATGAGCAAGCTCTTGAAGAAGTTCTCAAGATTTGCCAAGAGAACAAAGTCAAAAGTGTTGTGCTTGGCCTGCCTAAACATATGAATGGCGATATTGGCGTTCGTGGTGAAATCTCGCAAGATTTCGCCAAAATGCTCGAAGAACACGGAATTCATGTGGATCTTTGGGATGAGCGCTTAACGACGGTAGCAGCGGAACGTCTTTTGATTTCGGCTGACGTATCGCGTAAAAAGCGCAAGAAAGTCATAGATAAGATGGCTGCTGTGCAAATTCTGCAAAGTTTCCTTGATCGGAAAAACGGTGGCCTGACTTCATTTTAAAAATTGTGGTAGGGGCTAACTCAAGAAGGTTTGCCCCTTTTCTTTTGACTTACACTTCAACAGTTTGGATGGAGTTCGAAGTCTTTGTAGAAGCTTTAGCTTCCCTTAACCTGAATTGGAAGGAGATTCAAATATGTTAGACTCAAATTCTTTTTATGTAGTGGATGAAAATGGTGATGAAAAACGCATGGTGATTTTGTTCACCTTTGATAATAAGGATTACGGCAAATCGTATGTCGTATTCCAAGATCCTGAAGGGGCAGCGGATGAAATCCAAGCCTGCGGCTACACCGATGAAGGAGAATTGTTCCCCATCGAATCCGATGAAGAATGGGATATGGTGGAAGAAGTCATCAATACCTTTTTAGATACTGAGGACGCCACGGATGACGAGTAAGACGAGTGAGGCTCGCCAAGAAAAAAAGAAAAAACGAAAGCGAAGACGCATTATGCTTCTCGTGGCTATAGCAGCTTTAATCGTCGCTTTAGTCGGGGGACTAGGGACCTTTATTTGGTACAAACAAGGCCTGAAAGCTGTGGGAACTAATGGTGATGAAACAATTGCGGTGGAAATTAAAGAAGGAGAAAGTCTTGATGCTTTGTTAGAAGATTTAAAAGCAAAAGATCTCATTCGTTCCGTATCCGCTGCCAAACTGTATACTGCTTTTCATGATACGCCTCGCTATGCTGGAATTTTTGATCTAAATCAAGGCATGAACGTGGAAACTCTGTTTAAAACGATTAGCGATCCCGCCAATGCACAACTCAGCTATGTGATTGTCACCATTCCCGAAGGGGAATGGGCTAAAGACATCGCCCAAATTATTGCCGATGCCATTCCCAATATCACTAAAGAGGACTTATTGACGTTATGGAACGATTCGGAATACATCGACTCTCTTGCAGGACTTTATTCCTTTATCGATCCAAGTGTATTGAACAACGATCAATTTTTTGTCAAACTCGAAGGGTATTTATTTCCTGATACTTACTACATCGATTTTGATTTGAACGCGGATCAAATTACGCGGATGTTGTTGGATCAATTTGGAGTGGTGTATGAAAAATATCGCCCTCAAATCGAGGCCTCTCCCTACTCGCTCGAACAAATTTTAACTTTAGCGAGTATGATTCAATTTGAAAGCGGAAGTGTCTCGGAAATGGCTGATATTGCGGGAGTCTTTTACAATCGGTTGAACGCCAATATGCCCTTACAAAGTTCGGTTACGGTGTGCTATGCCTTATACGATCAGTTTAGTAGTCCAGAGCAATGCGAAACGCAATACGACATCGCCTCTCCCTATAACACCTATCAAAATGCGGGCTTACCGATTGGTCCCATTTTAAATCCAGGCGAAGCGGCCATTGCGGCCGCGCTATCTCCTGCTCAAAATGACTACTTGTTTTTTGTAGGAGATATTTATGGAGATGGAACCACTCACTTTGCTACGACGTATGAAGAGCATTTAGCCAATATTGAAAAATACAACTTGAACTTAAGCTCTCAATCTCAATAAGGAGTGGTTGATCCCCTCTTTATCGTTTATTTTGTGTTACAATTCTAAATACTGCATCAAAGCGAAAGGAAAAAATCCGCTCTTTTTCTCATCGATCTTTTAAAGATCTAAAAAGCGGTAGGATCAATCATGGCTGACAATAAAATTTTTGTTACCCAAGAGGGTCTAGAAGAACTTCGCGCGGAACTTGAAAATCTGCTTCATGTCGTTCGTCCAGAAGTCATTCAGGAATTGCAAGAAGCCCGTGCGCAAGGTGACTTGTCGGAAAACGCCGACTATGATGCGGCCCGCGACCATCAAGCGCGTGTGGAAGCCCGCATTAAAGAACTGGAATCCCTCATCAAAAACTCCGTAATCATCACCGAGGAAACCACTGGTACAAAGGCGGTGCGTCTTGGTTCCAAGGTAACCATTCGCGATGAAAGCGAAGGCACTACATTAACTTTTAATATCGTGGGTACAGTTGAAGCAGATCCCTTTAATAACCGGATCTCCAATGAAGCCCCCCTTGTGCAAGCGATCATGGATTGCAAACCCAATGATCGGGTCACCGTACGAGGAGTGGAAGAACCCTATGATGTCACTGTTTTAAGCGTGGAATAAAACAAAAAAGCATTCGAATTCAATTCGAATGCTTTTTACTTCTTTAGTTTTTATAGTCTTGAAGCGTGCTTTATGGTATGGAGCCAAAGGGGGAATTTTTCATGTTGTACATTTTGTGTGGAGAAGATCTCTCCCGAATGGAATACAATTTGGATGTCATCAAAAAAAAAGAACAATGCGATCAAGTCGATCGCTTTAATGCGCAAAGTGATGCTAAAGATGTCATCGAAAATGCCTTAGAAACCTTCTCTCTCTTTGCGCAAAAGCCCATGGTGATTTTGGAAAATGCGACGTTTTTAGGCGCCAAAAATACCACTTTGTTGGATGCAGAGCGCATCGAAAGCAAGATTCCCGAGGATAAAGTGGTTGTTTTGATGGCTCCCATCAAAAAACTCGATAGCCGTAAAAAAGCCATTAAGTCCCTGATAGCTAAGGCCAGGATGGTAGACTGTTCCATCTTGGATGAAAAAAGTCAACCGCTTGAAGTCAAGGCTATGCTCAAGGAGCGCAAGCTTATGATGGATAGAGAGGCTTTCCACTGGTTTTGTGAAAATGCGGGGTATTCGGCTTCAGTTTTAGCGAGTCAACTGGATAAATTGGCTCTGTATGCTGATCACATCACTCTCGATGATGTCCAGGCGCTGGTGACCATGGAACCCACCAAAAATATTTTTAAAATGACCGACGCGCTTTTTGCCCGTGATGGGGTGCGCTTGCTGGAATTGTATCGCTCCTTTCGCTTTCAAAACATGGAACCCTTAGCGATTTTAGGTCTTTTAGCTGGTCAAATTCGCTTTGTGTATCAAGTACGGGTACTCATGGATGCAAATTATTCCCAAAAGGAGATNATGGAAAAGCTTTCCGCTTCTTCAGGACGCATTTGGAATACGCAAAAAATTGCGTATCGCTTTCAGGCTTCCCAACTGCTAGAAAATTTAAGCCTTCTTGGCCAACTCGATGAAGATATGAAACGAGGAGCTGTGGACAAGGATACCGCTTTTGAACGCTTTATCTTGCAAATTGGACAACGCTAAACGCAAAAAAAGCGGGAATGCGCCCGCTTTCTATATTAAAAAAACGATATCGATTCGGATATCGTGTTTTTTATTGGATAGAGTTAACTGCTTTAGCCAATCTGGACTTTTGGTTGGAAGCATAGTTTTTATGCTTGAAACCTTTGGAAACAGCTTTATCAAGTTTAGAGCAGGCTTCAGCATACGCTGCAGTGGCTGCAGCCTTATCTTGAGCTTCCACAGCCTTCAAAACTTTCTTAATGGATGTTTTGAGAGCGGATTTTTGAGAAACATTGCGCATTCTAGCTTTGTTATTAGTGATAACGCGCTTTTTCTGCTGTTTAATCTGCGGCATGAATACACCTCCTGACGTAACGTCTTGAATTATAGCAAAGCACTTTTTCCAATGCAAGAAAGGGAGCAGAATTAAGATGCAATGTGGACAGGAAGTCCGTTATAATGCAGACCGGAAAGGAGGGATTGCGTTGAATTCAAAAATTATTTTCATGGGCACACCCCAAATTGCGGCCACTGTCTTAGAGCATTTGCTTGAAGCCAAGGCCAATGTGGTGTTGGCCGTAACGCAACCCGATAAAAAAGTGGGCCGTAAAGGCATCGTGCAAGCGTGTGAGGTAAAAAAACTTGCCCAAGAGCACGGCATTCCTGTCTTTCAACCCACAAAAATTCGCACCGATTATCAACCTATACTCGATGCTCAAGCGGATCTTGTTATCACGTGTGCATATGGTCAAATCGTTCCTCAAGCGGTTTTAGATGCCCCTAGACAAGGCTGTGTCAATTTACATGGCTCTTTATTGCCCAAATTTCGCGGGGCAGCGCCCATTCAACGCGCCATTTGGCAAGGAGAAAATATCAGTGGCATGAGCTTAATGCGCATGGAAGCGGGGATGGATACGGGAGGAGTCGCTGCGAGTGCCACCTTAAATTTGGAGCCAAATGAGACCACGACCACCTTATTTGATAAGATGGGTCACTTGGCTGGAAATTTAATCGTAGACAATCTAGACGCACTTCTCGCTGGTAAGTTAGAATTTATCGCCCAAGACCATGACCAAGCGACCTATGCCGCCAAAATTTCTAAAGAAGAGGAAGAAATCGATTTATCTCAAGACGATGAACAAATCCATCGTCAAATTCGGGCTTTAGCCACAGTCCCTGGAGGATATGTTTCCACCTCTATTGGAAAATTAAAACTTTTGTCTGTTCGCTATGAACCTGGGCCAACAATAGGAATTGGTGTCTTTGGCAAGCAGGGCAAAAAACAGTTTGTCATGGGTGGCCACCAAGGCCTTTTTCTCTTAGATGAAGTCCAACCAGAAGGAAAAAATCCAATGACCTCAGCAGACTTTGTCAATGGGAAAGGAAGAAGTTTACTTGGTCAGAAAGTGGGGGAGAATACGTGAAACAAGAAAACATTCGAAATTTTTCCATTATTGCCCACATCGACCATGGAAAATCCACGCTCGCTGATCGCATTTTAGAACTCACGGATTCTGTGGAAAAACGCGAAATGAAAGACCAAATTTTGGATTCTATGGATCTTGAACGCGAGCGGGGCATCACCATCAAGCTGAATGCAGTGGAATTGGTCTATCACGCTAAGGATGGCCAAGACTATCTCTTTCATTTGATCGATACACCCGGTCACGTCGACTTTTCCTATGAAGTATCGCGTTCTTTAGCCGCTTGTGAAGGCGCCATTCTAGTCGTGGATGCCGCTCAAGGCGTGCAAGCGCAAACCATGGCCAATGTTTATCTCGCTCTAGAAAACGATCTAGAAATTTTACCCGTTTTAAATAAAGTCGATTTGCCAAGCGCCCAACCGGAAGTCGTCAAAGAAGAAATCGAAAATCTCATCGGCTTGGATTGCAGTGATGCCATTGAAATTTCCGCTAAGTCGGGGTTAAACGTCGAGCACGTTCTTGAAGAAATCGTCAAGAAATTGCCTGCACCCCAAGGCGATCCCGAGGCCCCTTTACAAGCGTTGGTATTTGACTCTGTTTATGATCCCTATAAAGGCGTTATTGCTTGGGTGTCCGTCAAAAACGGTACCGTTAAGGTGGGTGATACCATTCGCTTGATGCAATCGGGAGCCGAATACCAAATCACCGAACTCGGTGTGCGCACGCCCAAGCTTTTAAACAAGGAGGAATTGCGCACTGGAGATGTCGGCTGGATTGCGGCTTCCATCAAAGACATTAAAACGGTGCGCGTCGGCGATACTATTACCCTGGCTGACAATCCTGCTTCGGAAGCGCTACAAGGCTATAAGGAAATGCAACCGATGGTCTATGCTGGAATTTATCCCGTGGATAATGCGCGCTATGACGATTTAAAAGAAGCCTTGGAAAAGCTACAGCTCAACGATGCCTCGTTGCAATTTGAACCCGAAACTTCTCAAGCCCTTGGCTTTGGCTTCCGGTGTGGCTTTTTAGGCTTATTACACATGGATGTGGTAGAAGAGCGCTTAGAACGTGAGTACAATCTTAACCTTATCGCCACTTCTCCTTCGGTTATTTATCGCGTTCACAAAACAGATAAGACTATCGAAGAAATCGATAACCCTGCCGCTTTGCCGCCCGCTCAAAGCATCGATTTCATCGAAGAGCCTTATGTCCGGGCCGAAATTTTAGTTCCCCAAGACTATGTGGGCACCATGATGGATCTATGCCAAAAAAAGCGCGGCGAATACGTAGATTTACAAGTCCTTGATGATAATCGCATGGAATTGATTTATGAGATGCCCCTTTCAGAAATCATCTTTGATTTCTTTGATAAGATGAAAAGCTCGACTAAGGGATATGCGAGCTTTGACTACACGTTTTCCGGATATCGGCGCTCTGATTTACAAAAATTGGACATCTTACTCAATGGACAAGTAGTCGATGCTTTGAGCATCATCGTCCACAAAGACTTTGCCTACAATCGAGGCAACGCTATGGCCATTAAACTCAAAGAACTCATTCCACGCCAACAATTCGAAATTCCCGTTCAAGCCGCTATTGGAAGCAAAGTCATTGCGCGTACCAACATCAAAGCCTTACGCAAAAATGTTTTAGCCAAATGTTATGGTGGGGATATTTCACGTAAGAAAAAGCTCTTAGAAAAACAAAAAGAGGGAAAAAAGCGCATGAAAATGGTGGGAAGCGTCGAAATTCCGCAAGAAGCCTTTATGGCCGTATTATCCATGGATGATGACAAATAAAGATCTTCCATCCACCCCTCTCTTTGTTCAAACGCTTCAAAAGCCAATAGCTAGTGCGTATATTCATGTCCCTTTTTGTGGATCCATTTGTGCCTATTGTGCTTTTGAACGCACTCTTTACCAAGATAAGCTCGCTCAGGCTTGGCTTGATCAAATCATTCAAGACATTCAAAGAGAACTGCAACAAGCTAGGCTACAAGATCCGAATTTTCAGCTTCAAACTATCTATATCGGTGGCGGAACTCCTACAAGGCTTTCGATTGAGGCTCTTGATCAACTGCTTTTATGTTTTCAGGGGTTTCTTGCTCCTAATGGAGAATGGACGATCGAGGCCAATCCAGAAAGTCTCACTTTAGAAAAGCTTTGCCTTCTCAAACGCCATGGAATTAATCGCCTTTCCATTGGCATTCAAAGTTTTAATGATGCGCGTTTAGCCGCCCTTGGCCGACATCACAGCGCTAAAGAAGCGCAAGAGGCCTTTTGGCGAGCGCGAAAAGCGGGCTTTGAAAACATCTCGGTGGATTTGATGTATGGCTTTTTTGATCAAAGTCTAGAAGAACTCGATCACGATCTCGAAGCTTTTTTAGCCCTTGATGCAGAGCATCTTTCCATTTATTCGCTGATTTTAGAACCCAACACCTTGTTGAGTAAAAAGAAGATTCCAAAAATTGAAGAATCTAGGGAAGCTTTGTTGTACGAGCACATTGAACATCGCTTAGAAGCAGCGGGATATGAACATTATGAAGTTTCCTCCTATGCCAAAGAGCACCACTATGGCTTGCACAATACGCTCATTTGGTTGGATGGTTTGTATTATGGCTTTGGGTATGGAGCCATTGGCCGCAATGAAAAAGGCCTTCATCGCTTTGAAGGAAGCCTTCGTCAATATGCTAAGGGTCTAGGGACTCGTCTTTATGAAGAAGATCCCAATCCTTGGTTTGATGCGCTCATGACCGGCTTGCGCACCCGCTTTGGAGTGGATATTGAAGCATGGCAAGCACGCTATGGTTTTAACTTCTTTCAAAAATACCAAGGAGTCCTAGAAAAATATCGGGATTTGCTACAGGTGGAAAATGGCCATCTGGTTGTCAATAGCCAAGGAATGGAAATTTTGGATACAATCCTTGTTGATTTTTTAATGGAAGATTGTTAGGATGATCGAGATCGTGTAGAGTACACGAGAAATCTGGATTTATTCGCAGCTTTGGGAATCTCCAACCCTTGCTTCGTATGAACCCATTCAATGCATAAGGAGACTACAAATGACAAACGCACAAAAACAAGCGATCATTAAAGAATACGCTGTGCATGAAGGAGATACAGGTTCTCCAGAAGTACAAATCGCCATTCTTACTCATCGCATCAATGAACTCACTGAACACTTCAAAGTTCATAAACACGATTTCCATTCCTATAGAGGTTTGATGAAAATGGTTGGTCACAGAAAAAATCTCTTGGCTTACCTCAAGAAAAAAGACCTCGACCGTTATAAAACGTTGATTGCCCGTCTCGGACTTAGAAAGTAAGCGTAAGCTTGCTTTTTTTTTGTCTTTTTTTCTTTGTCTTGTTTTAAATCACTCAATGGGTAAAAAAGATAAATAAAGGAGGAATTTATGATCAAATTTTTTCAAAAATGGCTTGTCTTTTGCCTTGCCTGTACTTGACTAGGATGTCAAGATTCTAATCCATCAGCTGTTGTGGTAGAGGAAAAGGATGTCTCTAATGAACTCTTAAAACGCGTAGCGCCTATTTCCGATAAAAGTGATACTCACATGTTTCAAGCATTTCGATTTGATTTTAAGTACCTATGAAAAAAACGAGCCTAGCCTATTTTATTAAGGAGAAACCACTTACCAAGAACTCGCCGAAGAGAGTCTTCATTAAATGAATCGGCTTGGGGATGCATAGAAGCCTTTCTAGTCACAAGTAGTAATCTCTATAAAGTAGAACCCATGTATTTTAATACGTATCAAACAGAGGATCGCGAGAAAAAGGACCAATGGCTATTTATTCGCTGATTGGCAAGCTCAAGATTTCTGTAGCCAAAGAGGCTATTGATGATTTTCTAGACTTCTTTGCGCCTCATCCGCACGTGGACATCAACTCCATTCCTGGATACACTTTCGTCGAAAAACCAAATCACTCATCTTTGGAAGAAATGGCTGAGAGTTTCAATATTCGGCCATCGAACCTTTAACTGTTCTAGAAGATCAATATTTTTGGACAATCACACAGAAAATAAAGGAGACTTCGCTTTGAAACAATCTTGGTCTTTAGAAATTACTATGGATGAAAAAGGCATCATTTCGTTTATAAACATTCATCAACCTATGATTTGGATCAAGAAAGATGAGCGTTTGGTAAGGGAAGCCAATCGTCACTTGCCCATTCAACCTCTGATTCAAGACCAAAAAACATTTATGGAAACCTTCTTTTTGGTGATGAAAGCGGATAGTCTTGCCTTAGGGGATACCTTTACTCTCTTTGAACCATTTTCATCCCAAAACATCAGAGATCGATCGAATTTTTTGAGCTTTTTTCATCTTATTTTAATGCGTTTTTGAAGCTTAAATTTTAGGTTGAAATCAAGTAAAACGAAAAAATCGTCTGAAAATGCGGTTTTACAGTCTACAGAGTTCGTTTTTTTCTGCGCCTTGTTAAGATGAATGCGTAAAAAGGAGTAAATAAATATGAATTTTGCATCCACCAAACTCACCAAAGGTTTTTTAGCGGGATCTTTGGCATTCTCTATACTTTTAACTGGATGTTCCGAAACGGAAACACCTGTTACCGAAGAAAATGCTCCCACAGATCTTTTAAAATCCGTGGCGAGCATCAATAGTGATACCGAATCTACCGACATGCGCGATGTCTTGTTAGACCTCATTCAAGCTACGAGTGATAACACCAAATATGGATTGATCTTCAATGAGAATACGACGAGTGAAGGCTTAAACAAAGAAGAGGGAATTGATACCCTTGAAGTCATCTCCCAACCCTTCAAAAGCTACGATGTCCGCTATGGCGCTAATGGTAGCTTTTATGAAGTGTATGAGGAAGAAAGCAGCGAAGGATCCCTCTATCGCATGATGGATTCCGCCACCAAAACCATTACGACGTTGGATCTTGAACCCACAGAGGATGAAACCAATGCTTTTGCTAATCAAAAAGCCAAGTTTACAATTGGAAACATCAGCGTACGGGAAAGTGGGTTAGCGGATGCGGATGAAGAACGCTTAGAAGAAAGCATCACCAGTGCGATTACTTATCCTCTTTATGACTTATTGGGTTCTGGCTTATTGATTCAACCGATGGCCCGTCCAGATGAATACGATTTTGCTCTCAATAAAAAAGGAAATGACTACATTTGGACCGTTACGATGAAAGACCAAGAAGATTATAATGCATTAGTGGATACGAGTTATCAAGTTGTCTATATGCACGATCGCAAAGACATTCGTGGCGATGGCTCATTTGTGTTAGATACCTATACGGTAGACGATGTGAAAATGGAAATTGTGATGGATGAAAATGGCTGCTTAAAATCCATTGAATATCTCACTCAAAGCAGCGCCACGAAAGGGGAAGAAAGCGCGGAATTGACTTCGAGCGAAAAAGTAACCCTGACTCAAGCTCCTGAATCTTGGACAACCTTCTTTAAAAACTTCTTTACCAATATCGCCAATGAATCGTTGAAAGATGGAGATACCTTTACTCTCTTTGGAGATATGAATGTAAGCGAACAGGAGAGTTCGACAAACACTTCTAGCCAATCAAGCTCTACCCAATCCACAACATCTGACAAAACCAATGAAAAAGAGACTTCCAAAACATCCAGTGAAAAAGATTCCACTTCCTCAGCTTCAAACCAAGAAGATGAAAAAGACTCATCGAGTACTTCTTCTAAAGCATCGAATACTTCGAGTAGCTCAAGCACCTCAAGTGAGAAAAAATAAGACTTTTCCTCTTTTATAACTGCCTAAAAAGAATTCCAGCCGACTCTCTTATGGATTGTCGGCTTTTGATGTGGAATCAAGGCATAGGCAAAAATTTGTTATGATTCCTTGATTCTGCTTTTGAAGTGAATAAAATTTTGTCGCTTTGGCATTTTGTTTCCTGTATGATGGCAACTGATTAAATAAAGTGAGGTAAGAAGAATACAAGATGACAAAACAGGTATTTCATCTTGACTTTTGTGGAAAGCCGATCACCGTGGAAACTGGCGAAATTGCTAAGCAGGCCAGTGGGTCTGTACTCGTTCGTTATGCCGACACGGTTGTTCTCTCTGCGGCTACTGCGAGTGCCCAAGCCAAAGAAGGACTCGACTTTTTCCCATTGACAGTCAGTTATGGAGAAAAACTTTACTCAGTCGGGAAAATCCCTG
>JAAVAY010000030.1 GCA_014803815.1 Allobaculum sp.
GGTTGAACAATCCATCTCTTTACCCGCTCAGGACATAAAAGCGTTTTATACTTTAGAAGAGGATGGAAAACTTTCGAGCTATCGCCAACCTTCTAAGCTGTCCAATGCGCTTTTGTGTCGTGGATTTGAACCCTTAGACACCCAAAATGTCTATCCAGGAGAATCTTTGCGGGTTTATGTGGAAGAAGAGGGGGAATACACATTATCGATTAATGGAAAATCGAAAATTGTTTCCCTTCAACAAGACGAACTCGGACAACCCTTTATTCCCGTCTCGGTAGGCGCTTTAAAAACCGATATTGCCTTACAAAAAGATGGAACGACTATTTATAGTCAATCGCTACAAACCAATAACCCCATGGTGCGCTTAGGATGGATTGCACCTGTAATTGGCAGCTTAGTAGGAATCATTTTGGATGTGCGCCGTCGAAAATGGCTATGAGTTTGTATGGTTCTCATCCCATCAAGCTCTTCGTCAACCGCTTTCCAAGCTTTCTTTTTTACAACAAGTCGTCTTACTCTGTGCTTGTAAGCCACTTTTCGCTTATAAAGGACAGGTATGTTTGATGCCAAGGCGCTTCTTTCCCCTTTGGATTGACAAGGAAAAAGGCTTTGTGATCAATCGCTGGCCAGGAGCCTATGACCTTTTGGAAGATCAGCACTTTCGCTTATGCCCATCTCCACAAGGCATACAACTCGAACAAGGAAAAGGACGCGTCTATCTCAATGGCCAACCCATTCAAAAAGCGCTTTTACACGATGGCGATTGGATTTTAGCTGGAGGGTATAGCTTTTTTTGGAGTACCCCCATTTTACTGGCTCCAAGTCTTTTGGCTGATTCTTGTGGGCAAAGTCTACCCTTGCATCACTCTACCCCACGACCCTTCGAAATCGCTGTCCCTGCTTCTTTATTTGAATCGCCTAGTCCGCCAACAGTATTTAAAATTGCGCCTCTCCCGCTTTTTCAAGAAGAGAAAATGAGTTTTGCTTCTTTTAATAAAGGTGGGATGATGGCAATGAGTGCTTTGACCTCCCTGATCTCCTCTTTTTTTATCAAAGGCCAAGGAAACCACATCCAAGGTCTTTTTCCTGCTTTATTGAGTGCGCTAAGCTTCATGGGATTTTATGCGTGGCAGGCTGCGCAACAAAAAAAAAAAAAAAAAGTCGCCAATCGCGACGCATTAGAGCAGTATTTGACGTATTTAAAAGAGGAGTTCGATTCCTTAGAGTCTTTGCGACAAGAAAAACAAACGCAGTTTTTGAACCAAAAACAGCGTGTGTTGCATCTGGATTCTTCCTTGAAGCATAGCCAAAGTCAAAGTCCTTGGACGCTTCCTGTTGGGCTATTTAAAACTCCTTGTTTAACCTTGGAGTTGCCTGACTTAGCGTGGCAATTTCAACATACCCTTCAAGGCCAAGTTTTAGAGCAATTGAAAGAGGCCGAAATCGAAACTCCGGCTTGGCAATGTCTTCATCAAGGGCAGGTTGGGTTTATTTGTGCCAAGCATGAATACCAGCTTTTGCAACTTTATCTCTTGTGGTGTTGGATGGTCTTTACCCCCACTCGACGCTTCGCGTGGATTGGCTTTCCAACCCCTTCTCGTTTGCATCCAGCGAGTCTTTTGGAAGGGGAAAGTTTGTATTTTGAAACGCTCAAAGACTTTCTAGCTTGTAAAACGCGCTTTTCGAGTATCGAATGGACGATTTGTGTTCACAATTCGCTTTTAACCCATTTGGATTGGTCCACTATTTTTTCTCCCTCTCTTTTTCCCACTCCCTCATCTTTTTCTTCTTTCCCATCTACTACTCTCAACTCTTGGCCTCAAAGTGCCCATCCCAAAGAAACATGGCTTCTCTGTCTAAAAGAGCCAACCTTTCAAGTGGGGGTTCAAACTTTCAAAAGTGTACCCCTTTTCTTNGAAGCGACTTTACCAAGNTNTAAAGCTTGGCGNGAAAGNGCCTATGAACTTTCTTCCCTTCAAGAGCGTTTTACCTTACNCCATTTTTGGCAGGCATCTTTTAAACCCGAAGTNACTCTTCAACAACTTGCCAATTTAAAAGTGGAGATCGGGCCAGGGATCTTTTGGGATCTAAAACAAGAAGGCCCCCACGCCTTAGTGGCGGGGGTGACGGGAAGTGGGAAAAGTGAAGGTCTTTGTAGCATCTTATTTCAGCTTGCCTTTCAAAATAGCGCCAAGCTTTTACAATTCGTTCTAATCGATTTTAAAGGCGGATCGTTTTCAGTCCCACTCCAAGATTTACCCCATACCGTCGCTTGCTTAACAAATCTAGCCAGCCAAGAAATCGTGCGGCTTGAAAAAGCGCTCCAACAAGAACTCGATCGCCGTCAACACGTCCTTTCCGCTTTTTTAAAAGCTCATCCCGATTGTCCCCCCGATTTAGACCATTGCCTCGATCCCAAAACGGGCAAGATGTTTTCCCATATCCTGATTTGTGTAGATGAATTCGGTCAATTGAAAGCACGCTTTCCGGATTTCATGAAGTTTTTACAGGAAAGTGCCCGCATTGGTCGCTCTTTGGGATTGCATTTGATCTTATCCACTCAAAAACCAGCGGGATTGGTAGACGAACAAATTTGGTCCAATTCCAAAACAAAGCTGTGTTTTCCCGTTCTTGATGCAGCCGATTCTAGGGAAGTTCTAGGCCATGATGGAGCTAGACAATTAAGTAAGAGTGGAGAATTCATCCTTCAAGTGACTGGAGAAAGCGAAAAAAAAGGCAGGGCCTTTTATCTCAAACGCTCTGCTCAGGGAACTTCTCCTTTATTTCTGCGCGTTCAAGGTTTATGGCAAGAAAAGCCGACCATGACACTTCAAGATGCCATTCGTCAAGCCATACTTGCACGTCAAGAAAAAGTCGATCCCCTTTTGATAGTCGATCCCAAAGAGGAAGCGGATACCTTTAGCGGCGTGTGGAGCGATCGCCTTACTCATAAGGCGGCCTTTGTCTTACCTCAAGGGCTTGTCATCGCTATAGGACAAGCTCAAAACTTAGAAATCCTCTTGGCCCAATTGGCTTGGGCTTATCGCCAAGAAAATAAAATCGTTCTTAATGCTTCCTTGCTTTCCATACCCTATACCCAAGCTACGACGTTGAGCAGCCTTTGGTCTTTTCCAAGCCAAGACTTCCCCCTACTCATTTTGGCCGAAGTCGATCGCTTTCCCCAAGCCTTGTTAGAAGAGCTATTGAGTCAAAAGCAGTTCACCTTACTTCTCTTTGCTTCTCAAATCACCTTTCGCCAAGAAATGTTGCTTTCTAAGGCCAATTTAAAATTATTGGCTCAAGTGAGTTCTAAAGATCAGCTTGCTCTAGTCAGTGAAGGGCGCCTTCGTCAAGAAGAAGGCTTTCCAGTCGTTCATGCCCTCTATCCAGACAAGATCGAGCGACTCATTGTCGGAAAACGTATCCCTTTAAAAAAAGAAGTCGAAAATTTGGCTTCTCTTCCCCCTTTTTTCCTACAACAAGTTCAGAAGGATGCCACGCTCTTTTCCTTACTGCATCTCAAGCCTGGTCTTATTGGAATTGAGTCTAAAAGTCTCAAGCCCATTTACTTAGGTCCAAGTGGTTTAACCATTGCTTGGAGTCTTCCTTCCGCTAAAGAACAAGCCCTCAATTTGGCCTTGCGCTTGCAACTGGAAAATCCCCTTTTAGAAGTTCAATGTGTTCCAACCAAAGGACAACTCTGTCTCTTGGATGCTTCCAAAAGTGTGGATCCAGCTAACGCCCTTAAACAAGCGCTCGAAGAGATGCCCGTTGTCTTTCTTGGCAAGGGTTTGAACGCTTGGCAATACCTTTTACAGCTTGCTCTTCCCTTAGAGACAAGTGGCAATGGTCTTTACTTAGACAAAGACATCGTTCTCGATATGCAAAGCGCTACTCTTCAAGAAAACCTACCGAAAGAAGGTTGACATGTCTTTTCATCCGTTTTCCTATCGACTTCCTTCTCAAGCTCCCCCTTTTGATCCAATTTTCCATCCTATTTTTCTTTTCTTTTTTGCTTATGATTCTTCATCTTCATGTTTTTCCTAGTCAAAAGGTATTCACCATCAAAGTCGAGGATCCCTCTTCTATGACTTTAAAGACGATCTTTCAAGCGTATCAGTCTGAATTGGATCTCGACTTACCCTGTTGTTTTTTTAGCCAACCAGAACAGATGCTTTTGGATCCTACTCTTCCCTTGGATCAAAATTGGATCGCTTGTGAAGATCATCTCATCGTCTTTAGTCTTCTCAATCGTCCGTTTTAATGCTTTTTCTCTAGAAAGGTTTTTTATGAAAATTCAAGCGAATTATCACGAAATTCGAGCCACTGGAACCAATCTTCAACGCCAAAGCAGTGAATACGATGCCTTGATGAACCAGATGTTGGCGCGTATGAACGAACTGCAAGCCATTTGGCAAGGATCGGACTCACAAGCGTTCATCGGTCAGCTTGAAGCGTTGCGACCAAAAATGGTGCAACTCAAAAGCGCCATCGATTCCTATGCAGACTTGTTGATTCACGATGCCAACGCCTACGAACAGCTTCAAGCCAATCGTGCAGCCAATGCACGTTTACTTTAGATCTCTTTTTTTCTCTTTTTATCTTTCTTCAAATCGTTTATCGTCACGTCCTAAATTGTTTCTCTTTTTCTATTTTTAAAATCTATTTTTCCATTTCTTTTTTCCAACTTTCCTTTTTTCTTTTTCTTTCCATCTCTTCTCTTTTTTCTATAGCGATTTAGGACGTTTTTTTTAGAAAGGATTTCATATATGGAAGGTGTACTCATTTCTAGTGACATGCTTGATGCCACGGCTACCCAAGTTCTTGCCCAAAAAAACCAAATGGAAGCGCTTTTTAACCAAATTTCCAGCGCGATTCGCGCGATGAATACGTTTTGGCAATCGCCCGCCAGCCAAGCTGCACTCAATCAATTTGAAACCCTAGCGCCAATCTTTCCAAAGTACATCCAACTCGTAGACAACTATTGCCTCTATCTCCAACAAACGGCTCAAGCTTATCGAGAAAATGAGGCCGCTTTAGGAGCTATTTGATGGGAACAGGCTACTATGTCTCCCTTAAAAGTCGCCTTTCTAGCTTGTTTTCTTCCTTACCTGAGTTAGAAGATAGCGAACGGATGGCCCTTCAAAGCGCTATGCAAGTCATCAGTAGTCTTATCTCTCTTCAAATCGCAGAGATCCAAGCCTATGAAGCTCGACACGAGTCAATGTGAACAAATCGCCGACGCTATTGCCGCCCTTAAAAGTACGCAATCCTTTCCCGATGCTTCCCTTCAATCGCGTCATGAAAGCATTCAATCCAAACTTTCCGCTTTAGAAGCGTTTTTTCGTCGCTTGGCCTTGCTTGTCGAGGAAAATGAAGAGACTCTCGCTAAAATCTCTCCCATTGAAATTTCTGATGTATCGGGAGTGAGCTATTCAGGATCCACTTCTGGTTCAGTCGCCTCTCTTTTAACCGGAAAAAGTGTCAGTGGAAGTCTCAATGCCAATTACGCTCTTGGGGCCACGCACTCCACTTGGACGAGTGAATCGGGCAATGCTTTGGCGACCACTACCATTGGGGCCATTGAAGGAAGTGTACAAGGCAAAGCCTCTTTGCAAGTCTTAAAAGATAAAAAACTCGCTCCCCAACTCGAATTGGAAGCGAGTGCGAAAGGACATTTCATGGCTGGAAGTCTCAATGCTAGCCTCAAAGAAGGCGTTTTGGCGGCGAGTGTGGCTGCTTCAGGAGAAGTCGGCGCTGTCTATGGCAGCGCTAAAGCCGCCTTTTCTTTAGATGAACAAGTTTTAAAAGCCCAAGTTGGCGCAGCCGTCGCCCGTGGAGAATGCTCCTTAGCCTTTGAACTTTTAGGCGTTAAACTCACGATTGGAGTGTCTGGATCTTTTGGCGGCGTGGAAGCAGGATTTGAATACTCCAATAAGATCAATCAATGGACGATGGGGTTTAATGGAGCTATTTTTGCGGGCGGAGGCCTGCGCATTCAACTTGATTATTAGTTTAGAAAGGATGTTTTAAAATGGATCGAGATATCTTGCCTTTAGGCAGTGTTGTAACCTTAAAAAAAGGGAAACAGCGCTTGATGATCGTAGGGCGCTTTCAAGAAGAAGCCTCTAGTGGTCAACTTTTTGAATACAGTGCCGTTTTATGGCCTGTAGGAATGATTTCAAGCAATCAAGTCTACTTATTCAATGGAGATGATATTGATTGCGTATATTTCTTAGGTTTACAAGATAGCCAAGAATTTACTTTTCGCCGCCATCTCCTTCTTGAAGTGGAAAACCTCAACCTTTAGATCCGTTTATTGAAAAAAGTACAAAAAGGTATAGACTATACAATTTTATTCAGTCTATACCTTTTATTATATGGTTAAAATTAATATGAACAGCTGTTACACATTAAATTAAATTTTATTGAAATAATAAATTTTTAAGTATAATTACAATTAATAAAATTTTTTTACAAAATCATGGAATAGAAGTTTCTAAAGTAAGGATTGTGTTCATAGGGAGAAAATATGAATAAAAGGAAGTGGAGAAACTATACAATAGTATGTTTAGCTTGGCTAATCGTGTTGATATATGGATGTGCCTCAAATGTAAATATAAATAATGGAGAGAATATACCTGAATATAAGCCTATTATCTCTAAAACGATGAAAAGCTTTTTACCAAAGGATAGAGGTTATGAGTGCAATATTTATATAGATTGGAGATTATCACTTACTTATAAAATCGAAATCAATCTGTTTTTTTTAATAGATCGCGAAACTAGCCATATTGAGTATGTGGATTTGAATCCACCTTTTATTTTATGGGAAAATAACAATATAATTGCGGTTAATCAAATCCCCGAAAATATGGATGAAGATAGGAAAATTATCCAAATTATAGACGTAGAATCGAATGATGAGAATGAATCGGTGAAATTAAATTTCGATGTTGAAATTGTGGATAACAACTCTAAAATTTTGAGCAAACAAGGTTCAATTTTATTACAAATGAATAACAAAAAAATGGTTTTTACCATAAAGGAATATTCACTTCACTAAAAAATTTCGAAACATCATAGTCATAGCTTTCTCTGTTAGACCGACTAAGTTTATCCATAATTAAAGGCCCAGATCCTAAATTTGCTCCTATTACAAAGATGTTAACTTTAGAAGAAAATCTCTAAAGTTAGGATTTGCCTAGAAAGAAGATTAAATGAAAAGTCCTATCTACACTACGATGGAGAGGACTTTTTCACTTTATGCCTAGAAAAAGAACCATTCAATTTTATAGAGCCAAGCTAAAATAAAAGAGGATCCATAAAAGAGGACTCCTAAAAGAGGACTCCTAAAAGAGGACTCCTAAAAGAGAATACGATATATGAAGTTTTACTCTCATAGAATTATTTTGGAGAAATAAGGATTCTAAAACAATTCAGTTAAAGAGTGTTTAGGAAGGATAGAGAATGTCTCAAGAAAATTACACCGTCCAACGTCTCGACTTCAAACGCGATGGTCAAACCATTGCGGGAGAATTGTATTTGCCCAAAGAGCTTCACGATTTGGCTTTAGTGATCTTAAGTCATGGATTTGGAGCCAACTGGTCAAAAACGAAGCCCTATGCTCAATACTTAGCCAATCATGGCCTCGCCGCCTATGTATTTGACTTCATTGGTGGAGGCCTTAATATTCAAAGCGATGGTCAAACGACAGATATGTCTGTTTTAACCGAGGCAGCCGATTTAGACATGGTGCTTCAAGGGTTTGAAACGGATTCGCGTTTTGAATCCATCTTTTTGTTGGGAGAAAGTCAAGGTGGTTTTGTTTCAACGTATGTAGCTTCTAATCATCCCAAAGAGATTGCAGGATTGATTTTATTGTATCCAGCCTTTGTGTTGCAGGATGATGCCAAAAAGCGAAATCCCAATTTGGATGATTTGCCAGAGGTACAAGATGTGATGGGCGTACCCATTGGAAAACGCTATACACTCGATGCCATTTCCTTTGATATTTATGAAAAAATGAAGCAATATCCAGGACCTGTCTTGATCGTGCATGGAACGGCGGATCCCATTGTGCCTTTAAGCTATGCCCAGCGCGCTGCTCAAGTCTTTCCTCGTGCTCATCTTGAAACCATCCCGCAAGCAGGTCATGGCTTTAGTGGGAAAGACTTAGATCAAGCAGCCAAGTGGAGCCTTGGCTTTATCGATAAAATTCTTGAGTTTAACCAAGAGTCATTGCATCTTGCGATTGATGATACAGAAGTAGAAGTAGAATGGGCGGTCAATTCCTCCACTCAAGCGCTCAAAGCCTTAGTCAACAAAGGCCCTTTAACCATTCATACCTCAAAATATGGGGGTTTTGAACAAGTAGGAGCGATTGGAACGGTTTTACCGAGTCAAGACAAGTCAATCACGACGCATCCTGGCGATATTATGCTTTACAATAACGATCAAATCGTCTTTTTCTATGGCTCCAATACTTGGAGTTATACACCGCTTGGAACCATTACAGAGCCAAGTGGCGTAAAACTGAGTCAATTGCTCGATCGCAAAGAAGCAACGATTACACTTTTCTTACGCTAACCAATAAAAAAGGAGCGATCTGGATTCATGCCTAGAAAGCTCCTTTTTTACTTAATCTTCTTTAAAGAGAGGATTTGTATCAATGGTGTATTTTTCCCCGACATAGATGTTGGCGGGACGAATGAGTTTGCGATTGTTTTGACGGTTTTCCAAATGATGCGCAATCCATCCAGCACAACGGCTGATCGCAAAAAGGGGAGTGTAAAGCGATTGATCAATTCCTAGTAAGTGATAAGCAAAGCCAGAGTAATAGTCTACATTGGCACACACCACTTTTCCCTTCCGCTCTTTCATCACTTGACAAGCCATCTTTTCAAAGCGTTCGAGCATTTCAAACGTTTCTAACTCATCTTTTTCTTGAGCAAGGGTGCGTACTTCTTCTTTGATCAATAAGCAACGCGGATCGCTTTGGGTATAGATGGCATGGCCAATGCCATAAATTAATCCCGAACCATCCCCTATTTTTTTATCCAAAATATCTTCGCACAGTTGCCTTAATTCCTCATCACTTGCTTGAGGAGTTAAGCTTTGAAGCAACATTTGAGTCTGGCTGCCTACTTTTCCAGCCGCCCCACCATGTTTTGGCCCTTTTAAAGATCCAATCGCTGCAGAAATGCAAGAATAAATGTCCGTTCCCGTCGATGAAATGACGACATCGGCAAAGGTGGAGTTATTACCGCCACCATGATCCGCATGAACCATCATCAAGACATCCAATACCCGAGCTTCTTGTTTGGAGTAAGGTTGATGATCACGCGCCATCCAAAGCACATTTTCCGCAAATCCGGCCGCTGGTAAGGGATAGGAGGAGATTTTTTGCTTAGAGTAGACGGAAAACACAAACAAAGGCAAAGATGACAACACACAAAGGCCTTTCATCATACGGTCTTCAAGGGTATCGTTATCGGGATTTTCATCCTGCCCATACAACTTGAGCACTTCAATTTGCATTGCATTGAGCAGATTTTGTGTTCGATAGGTTTCAAAAACCAAGCTGTTGGAGAAATCATGTTTTAAAACGTATTGAAATTCTTCCAATTCAGGTAACGTAGGCAATTTACCAAAGATCAATAAAAAGGCGGCAATCTCATACCCACGAATTTTGAGATCGCGTTTTTCAAGAGCGACAAGATCACGCAGGGAATAGCCGCGATAGATGAGTTCCCCTTCTTTAGGCAATTTTTGATCGTCTACGAGATCATACCCAACCACATCGCAAATGCGCGTTAAACCAACTTTTACTCCAGTGCCATTTTCATTGCGCAATCCCGCTTTCACACGGTATTGGGAATACAATTCAGGAGCAATGGAATTGTCTGGCGTATTTTCAACATAAACTTCCTTTAGACTTCTGCTCATACCTTAAAATTCCTTCCAAAAAATATACATTACGATCCCTTAAGTCTTCACAAAGAATTTTGGATCGAGAAATTGAGAATTAGTAAGCTAAATCCTAACATTTTCAAGGATCGGATAAACCCAATAAATTTTTCTGGGTTTATTTTCAACCTTAAATTTTATAAGAGAGATTATCAAAGATTCCTCTTTAGGTAGTGTATTTATAAGAGTAAAGGGTCAAAAAAAAAAGCCAAGAGAGCTTGGCAAATCGCTTCCAAAAGGAACTTTTTATTTCACTCTGCATCCGCTTACACAAATTGAGAGAAAATCGTTGGATTCATTTTGTGTATGATGTCAGATGAAATTAACACCAAGTCCAAAACAATTTTGGCTCTTTTGTTTTGTTGGTGTTTCAACGTATTTCTTTTCTGAGAAGAGAACATAAGGAGAAAGGAAAATTCATGGCAAAAAATCTGACCCAAAAAATTTTGGACGCGCATATTTTAAATGGACAACCCATAGCTGGGCAGCCCGTGGAAGTCAAAATTGACCAAACACTTACCCAAGATGCCACGGGAACTATGGCTTACATTCAACTTGAAGCGATGGGTGTTGATCAAGTCAAAACCGAATTGTCCGTTTCATATGTCGACCACAACACGTTACAATCTGGCTTTATGAATGCCGATGACCATGCGTATTTGCAATCGGTCGCGGCAAAACATGGTGTTTTATTTTCTCGCCCTGGCAATGGCATTTGTCATCAAGTGCATTTGGAACGCTTTGCTAAACCTGGAAAAACGCTGATCGGTTCCGACTCCCATACGCCAACCGCTGGAGCCCTTGGCTCAATTGCAATGGGAGCAGGTGGACTAGATGTAGCCAAAGCGATGGCTGGCCTTGGCTATACGATCCCCTATCCCCAAGTCGTAGAAGTGCGCTTAGAAGGAAAGCTACCCCATGGTGTTTCCGCTAAGGATATCATCTTAGAACTCTTAAAACGTCGCAGTGTTAAAGGTGGCGTAGGAAAAATCTTTGAATATACAGGGGATGGTGTTGATACACTTTCTGTTTATCAACGCGCAACGATCACCAATATGGGTGCGGAGCTTGGAGCCACCACCTCCATTTTCCCTTCGGATGAGCGTACTCTTGAATTTTTACGCCAACAAGATCGCGAAGCGGATTGGCAAGAACTCAAAGCGGATGAAGGGGCGACGTATGATGATGTAGAAATCATCGATTTATCCACCCTTCGCCCTGCCGCAGCTTGTCCCAATTCCCCAGATGCAGTGAAGTCCATTGACGAACTCGAAGGACAAAAAATTGACCAAGTCGCCATTGGCTCTTGCACTAACTCCGGTTTTGAAGATTTGATGAAAGCCGCCGCGATTTTGGAAGACCAAAAAGTCGCTCCCAATGTGTCGCTCGTCATTTCGCCAGGAAGCCGTCAAGTCCTCTTAAAATTGATGGAAAGTGGCGCGCTTCAAACGTTTGTGAAAGCAGGCGCTCGTATTTTGGAATGCACTTGTGGTCCTTGTATCGGCATGGGTCAATCGCCCAAAAGCGAAGGTATATCTTTGCGTACGTTTAATCGCAACTTCTATGGTCGCTCTGGGACCAATTCAGCGGGTGTGTATTTAGTAGGCCCTGAAGTAGCCGCGGCGAGTGCGATTGCGGGAGTCTTTGCCGATCCAACTAAATTAGACTATCAAGATCATGATTTTGAAGAAGTGCCTTTCATTGATGACAGCATGATTCTGGCTCCTTCTGATCATCCAGAAGAGGTAGAAATCGTGCGTGGNCCCAACATCAAACCTCTTCCTTTAAACGAAGCCTTGCCTTCTTCCTTCACCAAAAAAGCCGTGATTGTCCTTGGGGATAACATCACCACCGACCACATTGCGCCAGCTGGGGCCAAAGTCTTGCCCTATCGCTCCAACATTGAAAAGCTTTCTACTTTTGTCTTTGCTAACAACAAAGAAGGCTTTGATCAAGTGTGCAAGGAAAATGGGGGCGGAATCATTGTCGCTGGAGAAAACTATGGTCAAGGCAGTAGCCGTGAACATGCTGCGCTAGCGCCGATGTATCTTGGCATTAAAGCCGTTATGGCCAAGTCCTTTGCACGCATTCACTTAGCTAACCTCATCAACTTCGGTATTTTGCCTTTGGTGTTTGAAAATCCTGAAGATTACGACACCATTGAGGAAATGGATGACTTAGCCTTTGAAAATCTCGATGCGCTGCAAGCTGATCAACCTCTTGTGGTTAAAAACCTCACGAAAGGCTTGGAATACAACCTCATTCCCCAATTTAGTGCCCAAGATATCCCAGTTTTACAAGCTGGTGGAACTTTAAATTACATTCGCTCGATGCAAGATTGATCGACAACGATAGTGAAAAGGAAGTTTCTTGTAGACTTCCTTTTTTTTGCGTGAGAAGGAATTGGGCAAAAAAAAGCGAAAGAATCTTTTTTTCTTGCATTCTTTCTTTGAAATAAGGAGGTTTTATGCAATCAAACGAGAAAGCGATTCATCCTGAAGAAAAGATGGCATCCATTATGGACAAAACGACAAGTCCTTCATCGTATTGCGTCTCGCCCGATCCCGCTTTGCAATTTGTGTTTGGCATGTTTGGTCTGATGACTTGGATTTCAACTGTTGTGTCTATGAACCCTGATGCGATGTTTGTCAAAGGGGTGTTGCAAGTGTGCCTTGGAGTGGCTGCCTTTGCGGGCAGTTGTATGAATTTACGCCGCGGGGATCCCCATGGCAACGTCAACTTGATCTTATCTGTCATTTTAGGCTTTGCCTTTGGCATCACCTCTCTTGCTCCTTTCTTCGGTAGTCACATTCACACTTGGCTTTTATCNACCATCTTGTTGGCGGGAAGTGTATACATGGCTTGTTTCTTGCCTTTACTTGGCGATGCTCCAATTTATATATGGGGTGAGCATATTTTTGTATGTTTAGGCCTTTTCTCTAAAAGTCTTTCGGATATTTTGAGTCTTTCCATCCTTGGGGAGGTTGGTGCGTGGTTGTTGCTTGGCTTTGCGCTTCTTGCCTTGTATCAAGGTATCAGTGACATGTATGCTTTATGTGGACGACACTTGCCTCAAGGGCCAAGAATGCCTAAAGGGAAGTAGTCAATAAGAAAGTAAAAAAATAATATGAATACTCCAGCACTCGATAAGCGTAAACGCGCCATTTTTTTAGATTTAGATGGAACTCTGTGGGATCGGGAAGTGGTTCCCGAGTCGGCTTGGCAAGCGATCAACCAAGCTCGAGCCAATGGACATTTGGTCTTTGTGAATACTGGCCGTCGCGAAGACTCCATTCCCCAATTTTTATGGGATGCCAAATTGGATGGCTATTGCTTAGCTACGGGCATGAAACTCATCGCCAACGGCGAAGTGGTCGCAAGTCATGCGATGGATAAAGAGGCCGTCGAGAAAATCGCCGCCTATTTGAATAGCCAAGGCAGTGGCTATGGACTCGAAGCGGATTTAATTACCTTTGATGATCCCAAATATGCTTTTCGACACAAAGTTTTCTTTGATAAAGAGCAACGCTTAGAAAAAAACTTGCGTGTTCCTCTTTCTCGTTTAAATGATGAATTGAAAGAGGAAATTGTCAAAGTGGTGTTTGACTGTGAACATCGCTTTCCTTTAGAAGAAAAGGCGAAGGAGCTTGGCTTTGATCTCTTGATTTATTCCAATCGCTTTACGCCAGTCGGGGATATGGGATCTCTTTTCCGAGGTGAAATCACGGATGCTCGCTGGAATAAAGCCCACGCGATGCGTTCGATGCTTCAAGCCATGAAATTGGATCCAAACGATTATCTCATCACAGCGATTGGAGACTCCGAAAACGATATTCCCATGTTTGAGGAAGCCGATGTCGCTATTTGCATGGGCAATGGAACCAATCATGCCAAACAACATGCCGATCATTTAAGCGATCACATCAATGAAGATGGACTGGCTAAGGCTTTAGTTTGGCTTGGAACGTGTTCTTTCGAAGACATAAAAACCAAGGAATAAAAGAGAACTGAGCTTTGCGCTTTGAATGGAATCGAAAGAAAAAAGAAAGAGGAATCCGCTCATTCGTGAGCGGATTTTTTCAAACTCTTTCAGACAAATTGACAGAAATTTTCAGGATCTTTAGAATGCAAACTACATCCATCTATCAAATATAAGTAAAGAGCGTTGAAGGGGAACAGTAAAATCGAGGCGTGTTGTAGAGAGCTTCTGGTTGGTGCAAAGAAGCCATCAATCGATTTGAATCACACCCTGAAGCTGGATTTAGGATAATGAAATCCCGGTGGTCCCCGTTACAAGACAGGCTGTTTCAGTCACAGAGGCGCTTTTTGTGAAAAAAGCGTGAAAAAAGGTGGGACCGCGAAAGAAACCTTTCGTCCTTTTGGAGAAAGGTTTTTTTGTTTGGTTTTCTTTAATCATCAGGAAAGGAAGGGAAACTATGGAATTAAGAACGCCCCCTGGCAGCCAGGATACTTTGGCAAGTGCGGTACGCAAAAAAAAGCAATTGGCGAACCGCATTCAAGATGTCTTTGATCAATTTGGCTTTGAAGAAGTGCAAACGCCAGCCCTTGAATACTACCAAACCTACAACCAAGCGTTTCAAACGCTTCAAGATCGCAAGATGTTCAAATTGGTCGATTCCAATCAGGATATTTTGACCTTGCGAATGGATATGACAATTCCTATCGCTCGCCTTGCCGCGACATCTTTAAAAAATGCGGCCTTGCCCTTGCGGCTTTCCTATTTAAGCGATGTGTGGAAAGTGCGCAAAGCGTATTCAGGTAAACACATTCAAACAAGTGATTGTGGGGTTGAACTCTTTGGCGTAGACGACGACTTGGAAATTTTAGTTTGTGCTTTAGAAGCGTTGAAAGCGAGTGGTTTAGAAAATTATCGCTTGGAACTGAGTGATGCTAGACTCATTCAAGGCGCAGCGTGTCATGCCTTTGATGATCCCAAAGACATTGAAACCTTAGCGGACTTATGTGATCGCAAATCCATGGTCGAACTCGAAGCCTTTTTGGAATCGTTTGATTTACCACAAATGGTCAAAACCTACTTTTTAAGCCTGCCGCTTTTGGATGGTGGTGCGGAAGTCTTGGATCAAGCTAGAGCCTTAGCTTTTGATGAGGATGCTCTCAAGGCGCTTGATTCCCTCCAAAAAATGGGAGAAATTTTAACCGCGCTTGGCTATGGCGATCAAGTCGGCTTTGATTTAGGCAAGTTGCCCCATCTCAATTACTATACGGGTCTGATCTTTGAAGGCTATGTTCCAGGAGCAAGTGGCACTGTGCTTTCGGGTGGCCGCTATGATGATTTAATGAAAAGCTTTGGACGGCCCGTTCCCGCCGTTGGCTTTGCCTTTAAAATGGATCCTTTAGCCGCTCTTTTGCCAAGCGGCACTCCCCGCGAAAATCTCATCATTCGCTACCCCTCTGCCTTGCGCCTAGAAGCCTTTACTCTAGCTAAAACGGAGCGCGAGCGCCAATCCGTGCGTCTAGTTTGCGATGATGCGATCTCGGAAATCGTATTAGAAAGAGAGGTACGCCCATGAGTTTGCGCATTGCTTTAACCAAAGGACGCTTAGAAGACAAAACGCTAACCATGCTTGAACAAGCCGGCTATGGTACTGAGTACGTTCGCAACAAAGGACGCGCNTTGGTGCTTCCNGATTCCATCAAGGACATNGATTACGTTTTGGTCAAATCNAACGATTGCATCACCTATGTGGACCATGGNGTAGCGGATCTTGGTGTGGTCGGAAAAGATACACTNATGGAAAGCGAAGGCTCGAACTATTACGAAATGTTGGATTTAAANACAGGAAAGTGTTGCTTTATTGTGGCTGCTTTACCGGAAACCAACTTATTTGAAAAAAANGGCACCATTCGNATTGGCACCAAATATCCNAACGTGGCNCGCAATTACTTTTTATCCAAAAANATGGATGTNGAAATCATCAAAATCGATGGTTCGGTCGAACTTTCCCCCCTCATNGGTNTAGTGGATGGCATTGTTGACATTATGGAAACNGGCAATACCTTGCGCGCNAATGGCTTAGAGGTATTGGATGTGTGTGCGGATATTTCCGCGCGCGTCATTGTCAATAAAGCGAGCTGGAAACTCAAAAAACAAGAAATCGAAGCGNTTTTAAAAGACTTAAAGAAAGCAGTGGATCGTTGATATGTTGACTCAACTCGATAAACAAAACCAAGATCGGTTAGCGGCGTATTTAGCCANCCGTTCGCAAGATATTTCTCCAAAAATCATCGGGCAAGCCGCGGANATTTTACAAAACGTAAAAGATCGTCAAGACGAAGCCCTTATCGCCTATACNCAAGCNTTTGATGGGGTNGATTTATCCAATCAACCTTTGCGGGTATCGCCAGAAGAAATCGAAACGCAAGCCGCCAAAGCGGATCCCTTTTTCGTGGCTTCTTTACAAGAAGCGGCCCAAAACATTCAAGCCTTTCATGAAGCCCAACGCCAAAAAGGCTATGAATTGCAAAAAGAGGATGGCATCTATTTAGGTCAACGCGTCATTCCCCTTGATGCGG
>JAAVAY010000031.1 GCA_014803815.1 Allobaculum sp.
TTTCGTTGTCACTCCCTTTTCTCATTTAAATTTTTATCGGTTCAAAATCGGATTTAGCCGCACCACAATAGGGGCACGTCCAATCTTCGGGCAAATCAGCAAAAGGAGTTCCTGGAGCAATGCCATTTTCAGGATCACCAATAGCTGGATCATAAATGTAACCACACAAAATGCATTGATATTTTTCGCTATTCACGCTTGGAGAGCTAGTTTCTTCTTGGGCCTCAATGATGATTTCTTGAGCAATAGGTTCAAAATCGGATTTGGCTGCACCACAATAGGGACACGTCCAATCTTCGGGTAAATCAGCAAAAGGAGTTCCTGGAGCAACGCCATTTTCGGGATCACCAATAGCTGGATCATAAATATAGCCACAAAGCGAACATTGGTAAATTGGACCAAGTTCAATGGCGCGCTCACTCTTTGTTGTAGATTCTTCAAACTTATCTACCTCTAAATCGATAAGAGGTTCGAAATTAGATTTGGATGCGCCGCAATAAGAACACGTCCAATCTTCGGGTAAATCAGCAAAAGGAGTTCCTGGAGCAATACCATTTTCGGGATCGCCAATCACAGGATCATAAATATAGCCACAAAGCGAACACTCATAAAGTGGCCCAAGATCCTTAGTATTCGTTTTTTCACCAGTGAGTTCTTCATATAAAAGAGGCAAAACTTCATTGAGATCGCCAATAATACCATAATCGGCCACTTTAAAAATGGGAGCGTTAGGATCTGTATTAATTGCTACAATTGTTTTTACTTTTTCAATCCCTTTTAAATGTTGCTTGGATCCCGAGATGCCAGCCGCAATGTACAAATTCGCTTGATTAGCTTTTTGACCGGATAAACCAATAAAGCGATCCATTCCAATAAAGTGATGCGCTTCAGCGGCAGGGCGGCTTCCACCCAATATAAAGCCTAGTTGTTGAGCGATAGTCGCGATTTTTTCAGCATTGTCTTTGGTTTCTACACCTTGCCCAATGCCGATGATTTTTTTAGCGCTTGAAATGGGAGTATTGAAATCTTCTCGTAGAGAAAGATCGATCTCATTTTTCAAGATAGAAGCTAGTTTTTTCACCGAATCAGCTAAGGTTAGTTCATCGATTATTTGTTGCTTATGCGTATTTTCAGTTGCTTTCGCTTGCCCATCTTTTTGAGCGGCTTTTTTCAACTTCCCTAAAATATGACTCGCAATGACTACCTTTTGAATTTCATTAGTTCCTTCATAAATGGTTGTGATCTTTGCATCACGATAACGACGTTCAACTCCCATTCCCTTTAAATAGCCACTACCGCCAAAGATCTGTAAGGCATCATTGCACACTTCTAAAGCGATATCAGAAGCATAAAGCTTGGCCATAGCTGCATTCATGGAATATGGCTCATGATTTTCTTTCATTTCGGCTGCTTTGTAGACCAATAAACGAGCGGCTTCTAATTTTGTAGCCATTTCGGCCAGTTTAAAGGAAATTCCTTGGTTTACCGCAATAGGAGCTCCAAATTGTTCACGCTCTTTAGCATAGGCTAGAGCTTCTTCATAAGCGCCTTGGGCGATTCCTAAAGCTTGGGCTGCAATGCCAATGCGTCCTCCATCAAGAGTAGACATCGCGATTTTAAAGCCTTGCCCTTCTAATCCCAACAAGTTTTCTTTGGGGACTTTGACATTTTTAAAATGAAGTTCTGCTGTCGAAGAAGAGCGGATTCCAAGCTTATTATAATGGTCAGAAAAACTAAAGCCTTCCATCCCTTTTTCCACAATCAAAGCGGAAATTCCTCGTGTTCCCTTTTCGGGATTGGTGGAGGCAAACACGACATAGGTATCAGCAATAGGGGCATTGGTGATAAAAATCTTTTTGCCATTTAAAATGTAATGATCTCCCTCCAACACAGCAGTAGTTTGAGTTCCCGCGGCATCGGAACCCGCATTTTCTTCTGTTAAACCAAAAGCGCCAAGTTTTTCTCCTGAAGCCAACGGTTTAAGATATTTTTCCTTTTGTTCTTCGTTTCCAAAGGCTGCAATAGGATAGGTCCCTAATGAGGTGTGGGCAGAAAGAATCACACCAATTCCACCATCCACTCGAGAAAGTTCTTCTACCGCAATAGCATAGGAAAGTACATCATCTCCGGCTCCGTTGTATTGTTGCTCATAAGGAAGACCCATCAAGCCGGCTTCTTTCATCTTAGCCACAAAATCATGGGGAAAAGCATTGTTTTCGTCGAGTTCCATAGCGATTTGGGGAATGTTGTCTTCCGCCAATTGCCGAACGCGATTTCGAAATTCTTCATGTCTTGAATCCACTTTAAAGTTCATAAAAATGATTAAGGGAGTCTATATCCCTATCTCCTTTCCATCCCTCATTGGGGAGGATTTTATTTTCCATAGATCTAGCAATTAAGAATGGAATAACTCCTTAAAATAGATTTTCTTTCTGCTTTGGATAAGTCTAAAATTTTTCCAAAGTAGAAAGATAGAGAGCTTTACTCTTATTTTATCGTTTTATTTCAATAAAGAAAACGTTTTCAAATAAGTCGTGGATTCTTATAAAAAAGACCACTGAGATTTTTCTCAGTGGTCAAAGAAGGATGAAGGAATAAAAACTTATTTTGCTTGAGCAGCTTCAATAAAGCTCATCAGCCCTTTTTCATCCATGTATCCAGCCGTGGCTAAGACAGGTTTTCCTTCTTTAAAGAAAATCAAAGTTGGAACAGATTGAACGTTGAAGGCCCTAGCTAAATCTTGTTCTTTATCAATATCAACTTGAGCAATTACAACTTTACCGTCTAATTTAGTAGCAGCACTTTCTAAAACAGGATGTAACATTTTACAAGGTCCGCACCAAGTGGCGAAAAAGTCAATAAGAACAGCTGGCTCTTGGTCTACGAGTTGTTTAAACATTTCAACGGATTCAATTTGACGAATAGACATATTGGATTACCTCTTTCCGGTTTTAGTGTAACCAAAAGAAAAAGCCGAAGCATTTTTTTTGCCCGGCTCAATCGATATTCAATTTTTAGAATTTTTAAATCTTTTTTAGTTTAATGATCACCATGTATGAGCTTTAAAAGTTCCTGGGATTCATCTTCCAAGTCCCTTAGCTCTTTAGAAGAGCCCTGAGCGATAATTGGACCTTCCATCGTAATCTTAGCGGAAGAGCTTACTGTGGCCGTTGGAAAAATCGCTTTAGAAGAAGTCGAGGTTTGATGGTGGACATCCAAATGGGTTCTTTTGGTTTCCCGTTGGGCGAGGACCTCAGCTAGGTAATCATTAAAGATTTTATAGAGAGAAGCCACAAGCGGAACCCCTAAAATCATACCGAGTACCCCAAAAAGGGAGCCACCAATGACAATCGTCATCATAACGAAGATTCCGGGAAGACCAACTTTATTTCCAACAACTTTTGGAAAGAAAATATTGGATTCAATTTGTTGAATGATGCAAAGAAAAATCAAAAAGATTAAGCATTTAGAAGGGGATACGGTAAAGATAATGAAAGCTCCAATTCCCCCTCCAATAAAGGCCCCAACCATAGGAATCATGTTAATGACTCCAACTAAAATTCCAATCATTGTCGCATAAGGTAAACGCAAAATAAGCATTCCGATAATGCACATCGTAGATAAAATACACGCTTCAAGGATTTCGCCCATAATAAAAGCTTTAAACGATTGGTTAATGATACGCAAGTTGCGCGTTAAATGAACACGACGTTCGGGAGGAATAAACAAATCTGTGAGCGTGTAATAGCCCTTAACAAAGCGTTCTTTGTCCGAAAGAACATAAGAAGCAAAGACGATGATTAAAAATAAATTGACCACACCTCCCACAAGAGAGGAGACGATGTTCATCGTATTGCTCATGACATTGGTTTGGAGCGATCCCTTCGTAATAAAGTTAATGATCGTATCCGTAGTCTGGGACCAATCTATACGAACGTTTTTAAAGGTTTCTTCCAAATAGGGATAGCGTTTTAAAATCTCGTGGAAAAAGGTATCTAGATCATTGAAATAGCTAGGCGCCTCGTGGGTCAACATCTTAATCGCATTGATCATATTTGGAATGATAATGGATAAAACCAACATGATAATAATCAAAGCGACCAGAAAAGAGGCCGTTAAGGCAAGGGTACGAGCATTTTTCACTAAAAATGGTTTACTGGACTTTCGAAGTGTCCTTTCAACTGGATCCATAATTAGATTAAGAATAAAAGCTAAAGCAGCTCCTCCAAGCAAAGAGGAAACAGCTCGTAACAAAAAATTAAAGCCACTCACTACTTCAGAAAAATTAATAATAAACAAAATTGCAATGACGATAATAATACCAGCCATCCATAGAGTTTTGTACTTGCGAAATAGCTTCATAATTAAATTGTGATGAGCCTAAGAAAAATTTTGACCTGAAAAATATATTTTCAAACAATATAAACCAGCTACCAAGCTTACAGCCGAACAAAGAAGCCACACAATGCTTCCCCGAAACATGGCTGCAATCGAGAAGGCGGTTCCTAAAAAAAGAAAAAACAAAGTGAGCCCACCTGCTTTTTTTTGGTCTATTTTTTTCATCGGCCTTATTCCTTTCAGCATAATAGTGGATTTATTATCCATAACTTTAACTCTAGAGCATTGACCACCTTACTCAAGGGGATCATGAATACCTTACTTTTTTAAATCATTTTCCCTTTAATACTTTAACAAAATCCAAGAATTAAAAGGGATAATGAAACGCTATTTTTTCAATAAACAACTTCCACCATACCTAAACAAAAAAATAGAGGAAAATTCCAAGAAGCAAAACAAAAGAAAAAAATTTCTTACATTTCAGCATTTAACTGATTTTTGATGAAATTTTTCCTACAATGTTGTCCGATAATGAACCATTGAACCAAGGGGAAAAAATCCCCTACAGAAAGGAGAACTTCGTGTCGCCAGCCACCCCCAATTCGAGTGCTTCTAAAAAAGGGTCTAAAAAGAGAAAAGCCCCACAAACCAAACGCAAAAAGAAGCACCTCCATAAGCCTTCTAAGTTCTCCATTTTTTTACTTGGCTTATTGTTGGCCTTCTCTCTTTTTTGTTCATTTTTAATTGGACTAAAATCTAATTCTCAATCTTCTCATGAATTAACACAAAACGAATTGACTTCTCTTATTGCAAGTACAGCCGCCAAATATGGGATTGCCAATCATCTAAATGAACTTGAAGCTATCGTTGCTGTTGAATCCAATGGACAATCGGAAGATGTCTTTCAATCGAGCGAATCATTAGGTTTACCACCCAACAGCTTAGGAGTCTATGATTCTATTGAGCAAGGGGTTAAATACTACAAAGAGTTACTCGATAAAGCAGAGCGTTTAGGAGTCGATCAAGATTCCGTATTTCAAGCTTATAATTATGGAAGTGGCTTTTTGGATTTTGTTGCGGCTAATGGAGGGCAATATACTCCTGCTTTAGCTCAAGAGTTTTCTCAAATTTATTCAAGTGGTCGTGTCGTCTCTTATCCAAACCCTATTGCCATTCGCGAAAATGGTGGATGGCGTTATGACTATGGTAATATGTTTTACGTTCAACTTATTCATCAACATCTTTAGGAATAGAAATCAAAATAAAAGCGCCGCGATTGCGGCGTTTTTATTTGTTTATACAAATCTAGCTAATCTTCCATAGGGATAAAGACATCATTTTCATCGTCATACCCATCCAATCCATAGCTGAAGTCATAATTTTCTAAATCCTGTGGATCTCGATATCCATAAGGATCATCGTAAGAATAATCATTCATATATCCATTGGACAAATCGGTTTGATCTTCATCATATGTACTGGTAATAGCCCGACGAGACGATTTGGATTTTGAATTGATTTTAGACTCACTTTGGCTTGAGTCTTTCTCCTCTTCAGTGGTGAAGGGTTCTCCTTCTAAAACAGCTTCAATAAGTTCTTGAGCCATTGCTACTTCATAGGGATTGTCTAAAACCACAGATGCTATGGCATTGAGGGAAGGACAATATTGACTGGAAGCGTCTCCACTTACTGCATACATTTGAATATCCCAGCTTGGAAAACTTGCCACTTCTAATCCAATAAGTTCTTTAATTTGATTGGCAGGCATATTAGTAAAGAAAGCTGTGGATAAAGCCTTAATGAACTGGGGATAGTTCACCACCATTGTGGGCGACATCATCTTTTTCAATAAGGCTTTTAAGACAAGCTGTTGATTAATGATGCGCTGATTATCTCCATTTAAATAAGCATGACGTTCACGAGCAAAGGCTAAAGCGCGCTCTCCATTGAGATGATTCCACCCTGCTTTTACGCCTTCTGTTCCATTCGCATAAAAAGTCTCTACTTCTAATCCTGGTTCAACTTCTACATCAATACCATTGATCGAATCGACAATATTAATGAGGGAGGAAAAATTGACGCGGACAGTGTAATTGATCTCCACATCTAAGAAATCTTCAATCGTTGATTCGGTAGTTCCTACTCCATACAATCCAGAGTGAGTTAATTTATCGTACATTCCAGATATGTTAATGCAGGCGTATTCGTTTTTCTTACAAGAAAAGGGAACGTAGGAATCACGGGGTAAAGAGACGATCAAAACTTGATACGTTTTCGGATTGACTGTCACGAGCATATTAACATCGGATCTTGAGGTGACGGATAAGTTTCCATAACTGTCCGATCCAGAAATTAAAATGGTAAAGGGATCTTCGGTGATATCGTCTACTGGATCAGCGGGGTTTTTCATTTCCTCAGGAACTGGTTCATAGTAGATGTATTGATCTACCACATTGGTAAAGGTGGTTAAGGCATTGTATTTGTTGATATCATTAGCCGCATTTAATAAATCTTCATGGAATTGTTCAGGTAAGACGATTGCCTCCACTTCTCCATTAAAAAGAGCATCCACTAAAACGAAGGCATTTTCATATTCCACGTAATCTGCACTGCGCACGCCTTTCGAAGACAATTGATTTAAAGCGCCAGTGGTTCCTTTTTCATCGGCAGTCGTAATGACACCCACTTCTTTGCCATTCAATTGACTTGGCTTTTCAATGCCCGTTTCTTGCATAGCGTAGGTTGTAACCGACATAGCGATTTTATTGGACAATAAATCCGCATCGCTGATGATCTCTTTGGTTTCATCGTCTTTTGAGTTAGATGAATTCGATCCACCAGCCACTACGCTAAAAAATTCACTAGTTTGTTGCAAATAGTAGCCACCAAAGCCACAAACAAACGCTACAGCTATACTCAACACTAAAATGATCAGTTTAGTCCAAGCATGAGCAAACTTCTTTAATAACAGACACATAAAAAGGACAAGGATCAAAGCTAAAATCCCAATGCCTAAAACGAGTTGGATAGTAGAAAAAATTCCAATCGATAGTGCCTGCCAGATCAAATAGCCCATACAGACCATTAAAATGGCCAAAACGACCAAAGAGAACACGGAAAGGATGTTCAGCGTTTGTTTGTTTTTGGATCCCATAGTTTCCTCCACTATCTCCATTCTTTTCTTTAATTAAGATTTTATTGT
>JAAVAY010000032.1 GCA_014803815.1 Allobaculum sp.
GGCCTGTCACCTCATTTGTGTTGGGTACGCTGACTAAATCAACTTGCATTCCTCCACGACGAAGCAAAGCAATTGGACCCATTGCTTCCAATTCTTCAAATCCATTGTCCATGATGACTGCGGCTTTTTTCATAAAAATAAAATCCTCCTTTTCCTCGATACAGAAAATCCAAAAATTTTTGGCTTTTAAGAGTGAACTCTACGCAAACATAGGGGTAGAGAGATAACGATCTCCGGTATCGGGCAACAAAGTCACAATGGTTTTACCTTCATTTTCAGGCAAAGAAGCCAACTTTTTCGCAGCGGCTACTGCAGCTCCCGAAGAAATTCCAGCTAAAATTCCTTCTTTTTGAGCGAGTTCACGACCAGTCTCATATGCTTCATCATCTGTAATACGCATGACCTTATCATAAATTTCTGTGTCTAAAGTATCTGGAACAAATCCTGCGCCAATACCTTGGATGCCGTGTTTACCACTATGGCCTTCCGATAAAACAGGAGACCCTTCAGGCTCGACTGCGACGATTTCCACGTTTGGATTTTTTTCTTTGAGATATTTTCCCACTCCAGAAATGGTTCCACCCGTGCCGACACCAGCCACAAAGATATCCACTTTTCCATCGCTATCTTCCCAAATTTCAGGACCAGTGGTTAAATAGTGGGCTTCCGGATTGCTTGGGTTTTCGAATTGGCCAGCCATAAAGACATCTCCAATTTCCTTAGCGAGTTCTTCTGCTTTGGCTATGGCTCCTTTCATCCCTTGGGCTCCTGGAGTTAAAACGAGTGTAGCCCCATAAGCTTTTAGTAAGTTTCGACGCTCTACAGACATCGTATCAGGCATCACAATGATGATGGGATAGCCCTTTTGAGCAGCCACCATAGCTAAGCCAATTCCTGTATTTCCTGAAGTGGCTTCAATAATCGTGGTTCCCTTTTTTAAAAGGCCTTGTTTTTCAGCATTACGAATCATATTTAAAGCAGCCCGATCCTTTACCGATCCAGCAGGATTGAAAGATTCTGGCTTTACTACTAAATGCGCTTTTAAATCATGAGCTTTTTCAATATTTTGCACTTCTACAAGTGGAGTATGACCGACAAGGTCAAGAATATTTGAATAAATTGTCATAACTTACCTTTCTTTAGGAGTATTCCTAATTCTTCTCTAGTGTAAGCTTTTTGGAAGAATTTTCCTTTTGGTATGCTATCGTTCTTTACAATCCCTAAAAGTTAAACGTAAAAAAAGACGATCGATGAGATCGTCTTTCCTCGTTATGCGATTTGTGATTTAAGCCAAGCAAAGATGAAGCCATCCAAATCTCCATCCAGAACTGCTTGGGCTTGACTGGTTTCGTAGCCCGTTCTAGCATCTTTTACCATTGTATATGGATGCAAAACGTAGTTACGAATTTGGCTCCCCCACTCATTAGCTTTTGTTTCGCCTTTTAGAGCAGCGATTTTCTTTTGTTGAATCTCGATTTCACGCTGTAAAAGGCGCGATTTTAAAATATTGAGTGCTTCTTCACGGTTTTGAATTTGGCTTCGTCCAGATTGACATGTAGCCACAATCCCCGTTGGTTTATGGACCATGCGAATGGCAGAGTCGGTTTTATTAATGTGCTGACCACCCGCCCCTGAAGCCCGTTTGGTTTCCACTAACAAATCTTCAGGATGAATCTCAATTTCAATTTCATCGTTAAATTGAGGCATGACTTCGACAGAAGCAAAGGAGGTATGCCGTCTTGCTCCCGCATCAAAAGGAGAAATGCGAACTAAGCGATGAACACCTTTTTCGCCTTTTAAATAGCCATACGCTTTTTCTCCTTCAATTAAGATAGTAGCGGATTTAATGCCCGCTTCTTCTCCCTCTTGATAGTCAAGAACCGAAACTTTAAAGCCCTTAGCTTGAGCATAGCGGGTATACATACGGTAAAGCATACTGGCCCAATCACAAGATTCCGTCCCTCCTGCACCAGGATGAAATTCTAAAATAGCATTAGAATTATCGTATTCTCCCGATAACAAGACCTTGACCTCAAAAGTTTCCATCTTTTCCACGGCTTCTTGCGCTTCTAAAGAAGCCAAGTCTAGTAATTCTTCATCCATTTCTACTTTTAAAGCGTCCACGGTGTCGTTGAGTCCCGCAAAGAGTTCACATAACTCATCGTAAGAATGGGTAATATCCTTCAATCCATTTTGACGACGAATCACCGCTTGGGCTTTCTTTTGATCGCTCCAAAATCCTTCTTGAGCCATCAATTCATCGCATTCGACGATTTGTTGCTTTTTACTAGGTAAGTCAAAGTGACTCACCTAGAGCGTTCAACTTCTCTAGGTGAGTTGAAAGAGTTTGTTTAAGCTCGAACAGTTCCATTTTCTGCCTCTTTTTTATCTGAACTCTTTATTTCTTTATTGGCACTTGGTGTCTCACTGAGAGATTTTACATCGTTTAAATTCACAGTAACTTTTCCATTCTTATTTTGAGCCGCAATGCGTTGGGCTGCCGCAAGAACACTTGAATTGTTGATTTGGATTTGTGGGCGTAAGCGAACTTTTAATAAGTAAGAAGCGATTTCGCGGTCAATGCGCTGATTCATTTCCTCAAACATATCAAAGCCTTCTTGAACATATTGTTGCAATGGATTATTTTGAGCGTACGAGCGCAAATAGATACCACTTCTTAACTTATCCATACGGTCAATATGCTCTACCCAGTTGCGGTCGATGTTGCGAAGAACGACTGTCTTTTCAAAAGGCAGAAATTGCGCTTTGGACAATTCGATTTCTTCTTCATAGCCATTCCAAATTTTATTAAAGATGTAGGTTTTCAATTCATCATACGATTTACCTTCTAACTCTTCGACATGGAAAGCACGTTCTTTGGTCATGCCGATCATATCCAAAGATTTCACGAGGCCAGGTAAATCCACTGTGTTTTTCTTATTGTCTGAAAGATTAGCTTGAAGAGCTTGTTCGACTACTTTTTCAAAAATCAATTTGACCATATCATGGACATCTTCGCTCTCAAGCACTTTGTTACGTTGATCGTAAATGATTTCACGTTGACGACGCAATACATCGTCGTAGTCCAAGAGGTTTTTACGCGTATCGTAGTTGAACCCTTCTACCTTCTTTTGAGCCATCGTAATCGAACGCGTCACTTGTTTAGATACAATTTGTTCTTCTCCAAGAGAGGAGAACAAATTTTTTAATTTTTCAGTGCCAAAGCGAACCATCAAGGAATCTTCTAACGATACATAGAAACGAGAAAATCCAGGATCCCCTTGGCGACCAGAACGACCACGCAACTGGTTGTCGATGCGACGCGACTCATGACGTTCTGAGCCAAGTACTGCAAGTCCACCCAATTCACGGCTTTCTTTGGTTAACTTAATGTCGGTACCACGACCTGCCATATTAGTGGCAATGGTAACTGATTTAGGACGACCCGCTTTAGCCACAATTTCCGCTTCACGCGCATGGTTTTTCGCGTTCAATACTTCATGGGGAATGCCTTCGGCCACCAACATTTGGTGTAAGAGTTCCGATACTTCTACTGCAATTGTACCCACAAGAACAGGTTGACCGCGATCATACAGTTCACGAACTTTGCGCACTAAGGCTTTGTATTTATCTTCTTTGCGTCCATAAATTTCATCTGGTAAATCTTGACGTTGGACAGGACGGTTTGTTGGGATAACAATGACCCGCATGTTGTAGGTATTTAAAAATTCTTCTTCTTCTGTCTTAGCTGTACCCGTCATTCCGGCTAATTTTTCGTAGAGACGGAAGAAGTTTTGATAAGTAATGGTAGCTAAGGTAGCCGTTTCTTCTTTAATGGGTACATTTTCTTTGGCTTCAATAGCCTGATGTAACCCATCCGAATAGGCCCGCCCTGGCATAACACGCCCAGTAAATTGGTCAACGATCACAATTTCTTGCTCATCACTCACTACATATTCCACATCCTTCATCATGATGTAATTGGCTTTTAAAGCTTGGTTAATGTGGTGAACGAGCTGAGTGTTTTCCAAGTCATACAAGTTCTTCATATTAAAAAACTTCTCAGCTTTTTCAACACCACTATCGGTTAACATCACTTGACGAGTTTTTTCATCGATGTCGTAATCACCTGAAACAATTTTTTGTTCCTTCGAATACTTATCGTATTCATATTCTGGTTTGGTCAAAGTCTTTACAAAACGATCAGCTGCCACATACAAGTTTGCGGTATCTTTTTTACCCCCAGAAATAATTAAAGGCGTACGGGATTCGTCGATTAAAACCGAATCCACCTCATCGACAATGGCCATATATAATCCACGCAATACACGGTCATTGACATCTGTAACCATGTTGTCGCGTAAATAGTCAAATCCAAGTTCGGAGTTCGTGGTATAAGTGATATCGCAAGCAAAGGCTTCACGTTTTTCCACAGGACTCATCTCACGGCGATTAACTCCAACAGTCAAGCCTAAAAAGCGATAAACTTCACCCATCCAAGCTGCGTCACGACCAGCTAAGTATTCATTAACGGTGATAACGTGAACCCCTTTTCCTACGAGCGCGTTTAAATAAACGGCCATAGTCGCGGTTAAGGTTTTTCCTTCCCCAGTTCTCATTTCGGCAATATCGCCACGGTGCATAGCCGTGGAGCCTTCAATTTGCACCTTATATGGTTTTTCACCGATTACGCGATAGGCCGCTTCGCGGGCCGTCGCAAAAGCTTCAGGAAGCAGATCATCTAAAGTTTCTCCCTTAGCTAATCGCTCGCGATACTCAACGGTTTTATGCTTGAGTTCATCATCGCTCAGAGCCTTCATTTCTTCCTCAAGAGCGATTACTTGATCCGCTGTTTTTTCCAGTTTCTTAAGTTCTCGTGCTTCTTCTGAGAACAAACCTCCAAAAAGAGCCATGTGCTCCTCCTCTCAATTTATTGTTAAGCAAGGTAAACTTGTTTCATTTCTACACTACAGCTTGTCTGCGATTGTGAGTTAGGGCATAACGTCATTCTAACAAGCTTGACGAGCTGCCAAATTTTGGCCTTTTGTTTTGCGTTTGAATGACTTCGAACGCAAAACAAAAGGGGAAAATTGCCCATGGAAAGAAAAAAAAGACTGCCATGCCAAAACAATCGAAACGACAGCATTTGTGTAAGTTTTATGGAGAAATCTCAAGATAGGGTGTAAAAAAGAACCAAATTTCTTAAAAATAGATCAAAATCGTTTGAGATTTCTTAAACTTGTTTATAATACGATATTCTTCACGAATAGTAAACCATCATTCGTTTCCAATGTTTCGAACTATAATGTAAAAAAATGTGAATTTTGCTTTTTATCCAAATCAAAAAGTTAAAGTCTTTTTATCTCGATCCTTGTCTAGGTAATAAAGCTGGTTTCGAGAGACTAAGGGACCTATTATGGATTATAAAAATCTGCCCTTAAAATTTCCTCAAAAATCCACTTTTGATCTTGAATAAAAGGAAAGCGCTAAAAAAAAAGAAAAGTCAAGATTTTTTCTTGGCTTTCCTTTTAATATTTCTCTCTTTTTAAGACTGAGAGAAGCCGTGAAGATCATGTGGTTGATTCATGTTCTTGAAGCGCACTGGCATTAATGGGCAAAATATAATTTTCAATAAATTTAGCCACTCCATCGTTGCGATTCGAATCCGTAATGGCACAAGCGACTTTTTTAACCTCGTCTAACGCGTTATTCATCGCGACTCCAAAGGTTCCTTCTATCATTTCGAGATCGTTGTTATCATTCCCAAAAGAAACCACTTCCCCAAGTTCCACTCCAAACTTTTGAGCTGCTTTCTTAACTCCTTCTAGTTTAGAAAGCCCAGGATGAACAAATTCCAATAAAAAAGGACCAGAACGAAAGACACGAGCAATTCCTTCTAAACGCTCTTTACGATCACTTTCCAACCAGCGCCTAATAGACCAAGGCATCCCAAACGCCATTAATTTCAGGGTGGGGCGAATCAGAGCCTCTTTCTTTACGATATGAAACTCCAACTTATTGCGTTGAGCCATTCGTCTTGAAATCGGCCCTCCCATCGTGGAAAGCATCTCATGTCCTTGATATTCGGCATACTGTAAGCCAAATCCATGGCAGGCTTCAAAAATAAAGGGAATGGTCTCTGGCTCCAAAAGAAAATCTTCTTCAAATATTCCCGTTTTAGGATCCCAATACATCCCTCCATTAAAGCCCAACACGAAATCGACATCTTGATCGATTCCCCAAACTTTGAGCATTTTCTGTAAAGCTACGGCCGAGCGACCAGAGCAGACACCAAAGAGTACTCCACTTTGGCGTAGAGATTGAATAGCTTTTTTGGTGGCTTCACTGACTTTGGAGGAACTATACAAAAGCGTTCCATCCAAGTCGCAAACCACCATTTTAATTGGATATTCTTTTATCGTCATGAATGGTTGTCCTTCTAACTCGAAAGAGAGATTTTGGTGGGAAAATTGTCCATCGTGATTTTATGGATGGAATGATTCTATTTCTGTGATCTCTTGATTGGGGCTCGTAGCAAGAGTGGTTTGAAACCATTCTAAAGCTTGTTGAAAAAATGGCTGAAAAGCAGAAGGAATCGCGATGTCATCACACACTACTTGAAGAGGTAAAAAATTTGGTTGCCATTTTGTCACCACAAGGCTTCCTTGCATAGCCCATTCTTTGTGCGAAAAAATATGGGTATATGGTTTTAAAGGATAAATGGCCTCAATGACTTCAGGCAATTGTTCATCAAATTCATAAAGTCCCGCCAACAATCCCTTTTTTGGACGTTTATGGACATGCATCCACCAGGCATTCTCATGAAAGGCGATTTGAATGATCACAGATTTTTCTTCCACTTTCCGCTTTGTTTTGGGCTTTTTCAAGGGAAGCCGTAAGGGATTGTCTTGTTTGGCTCCAAGACATGTCGGTTGTAAAGGGCAAAGATCGCAATGAACTTTTTTCGGCTGACAAATAGTCGCCCCAAGCTCCATCAAAGCTTGGGTAAAATCTGGCATATCTTCTTTGATGGGCAGTTGGGCGAGTAAATAGTCTTCCAATACTTGGCGTTCTTTTTTTGTCTCAAAAAATTGTTCTAACCATAAATAACGTGCTAAAACCCGCACCACATTGCCATCAATCGCACACACTCTTTCTTTAAAGGCAATAGAAGCAATGGCCCCAGCGGTGTACTCACCGATACCAGGAAGTTTACACAGCTCGGCTTTGGTGCTTGGCAAATGCCCATCGTATTTTTCTAGGCAAACTTGGGCGGCCTTTTGTAAATTTTTTGCCCGTGAATAATACCCTAAACCTTGCCAACTTTTTAAAAGCTCGTCTTCACTCGCTTTGGCTAAAGCTTCAATAGTGGGATAGCGTTCCATAAAGCGTTCAAAATAGACAAGCATCGCTTCAATGCGGGTTTGTTGGGCCATAATTTCACTCACCCAAATGCGATACGGATTACGATCTTTGCGAAAAGGCAATTCGCGTTTTTGAACGCGATACCATTTCAAAAGTTGTTCTTGATTCATTCCACCATTATACAAACTGATATCTCCCTTCCAAATCAATTCAAATGAATGGCAAATTTTTGAAAAAGTATTTTGAAGGTGTATTAAAAAAGACCAAAACGTGAAGACATTTTGGTCTGATCAAGACAAGTTTGTCACCGGACAGGTCAAATTAAACTAAGTGAACCAATAAGAATTTGCAATTGCCTGTAATATGGAAGGTATCGCTATCAGCACTTGCAAAGAGAACAGAGCCTTCTTCACAATGCAACGTTTCGCCATCGGCATCCACAACCGCATTCCCCGATAAGAACACGATGAGTTTGAAGCTCTTCTCATCAGTATCCATATCTAAGCGACCATCCACTTGGAATAAATCCAATTCAAAGATATCGTTGCTACCCGCTAAAGCGCGTTCGGCTTGCCCATCAGCTACCCAATCGCCTTTATGATAATCATCGCCGCTGACTTTTTCATATACGGAATCTTCCGATTCGCCTGCAACAGGAACCAAGGCTTCTACTTCTAAAATGCGTGGTCCGTTTTCAAAGGCATAAATAGTCCCTGGATCCACTACAAACAAGTCATCCTTATGCGCAGACGCTTTTTGTAAAATGGATTTCCAGCTGCCATCTTCAATGGCGCTTGCGAGTTCATCTGCATTTAAAGTGCCTTTACCACCAAAATACAAGAATGTTTCAGGGGCAGCTTCCATGACATACCAAAAGGATTCATTTTTCTTACTAGCATTGCTATACACACTTTGATCGGTGTCACCAAGAGATTTTACTGTAAAAGGAAGCACTTCGTATTTAGAAGCATCGTTTCCAAGCACTTGCCATCCTTCATCCGAAAGATATTGGCGTAAAGTTTTTCCAGCCCAAGATCCATTGACAATGATGTTGCCATGATCCGCGTTATCGGAAAAGAGATATTTGGCTTGGGCGGCTAAAGGAGCAGTAGTGTTCGAGAGTTCATCAATGGCTTGCGTAGCAGATGCATTGATGACAGAAGCAGGAGCTAATTTTAAAATGGACATAATTTCCTCCGTCAATTTTTCCTTGCGTTTAGGAAAGATTTCAGAAAAAACAAGGGATCAAGATGAAGTAAAACAAAATGAGGGATGTCTACGCTTCGTCTTAAATGATCCATTTGTTTATCAACTCTATTTTAGTCATTTGTCCTATTGAATCCATACTAAGAGCCTACGGAAAATCGTGAGAAAAATGAGCTTTTTTTCACAAGAAGGATAAAGATTCCCTTTTTGAATCTTTGTGGAGGAATGTATGAAAATTTCTATACTTCAAATCTTAGTAGATGAAAATCCTACTCTTAACTTAAATCGAGTTCTAGACGGTCTACAACAGGCGGCAAGGGAGAAAGCGGATCTTGTCGTTTTACCTGAATTATGGAGTGTTCCCTTTGTCTTAGAGTCCATTCGCACCTATCAAGAGAATTGGGAGCATTTGATTCCAGCCTTACAAGAAGTAGCGAAGCGTCTCGGCCTATGGATTGTCAGGGGAACGGTGCCTCGAAAAGAAAATGGAATGGTTTTCAATTCATGTCCCGTTATCGATGATCAAGGGTTTATAACAGTTTCGCGATTTTGAATAATACGGCGATTTAATTCTATTGAATCGCTGTTTTTTTGCGCGTCTGGGTGAGTGGTGTGATATTATATAAACAATTAAAAAAGCAGGCACAGTTATGGCAAGTATGGTGACTTAGATAGGCAGATTGGCAGGCTATGCCACAAAGCTCCTGGTGATCTACTCCGAGGTGGGAAGTGGGCTAAACACAGAACGCAAAGGACTAAACAAGTTAATTAAAGACATCCAAGGTAAAAAGATCAGCACTGTCT
>JAAVAY010000033.1 GCA_014803815.1 Allobaculum sp.
ATTTGGTTCATAATCAACTACTCCATGATCCATCTCTTCTTGAGAGGGAATGTAAGGGGGATTACAAACCAAAATGTCGCAATGAAGGCCCCGCTCAATAAAGGGTTCTAACATATCGCCTTGAAAAAACTGTACTTGTCCCCCAAGTTTTTCGTTGTTGGCTTGTGCTACTTCTAAAGCCTCTGACGAAATATCAGAGGCATATACCTTTAAATCTGGAGTTTCTAAACTGAGCGTAATGCCAATCGCTCCACTTCCTGTTGCCACATCAAAGATAATGGGTTCTTCTTTGTTTTCAAAGAGAAGATCGCTTAAAAGTAATACTTGTCCTGTGAGTTCTTCTGTCTCTGGTCTTGGAATTAAAACATTTTTATTGACAATAAAGTCATACCCATAAAAATTTTCATATCCAAGGACATAACCTAATGGCTCTCCTTGTTCTAAGCGATGAATGCCTTCTAAATAATCTGTAGCAATATTGGGATCTACTTCCTTATCCATAATCATATATAGATTGAGACCTTTTGTTCGACACAATTCGTTTAGAAGCAACAGAGCCGCTTGATCAGAATTTCCGGCTTGGTATAAGCGATCTTTCCCTTCTCGCAAAAGAGTATGCCAAGTTGTCATTATAGAGCTTCTCCGGCCAACTTGGCTCTTTGGTCAGCCTCCTGTAAAGCATTCATCAAGTCTTCTAAACGACCATCAATAATGCGATCCAATTGATTGACCGAATATCCAATGCGGTGATCTGTTACACGGTTTTGAGGATAGTTATAGGTTCGAATTTTTTCTGCTCGATCACCTGTACCAATTTTTGTTTTGCGCTCAGCATCATTTTTCTCATCAATTTCACGCTGACGTTCTTCCTTCACTCGCGCTGCAATTGTAGCTAAAGCCGTAGCTCGATTTTCGTGTTGAGATCGACCATCTTGGCATTTCACCACAATTCCTGTGGGTTTATGGATAATACGTACAGCCGAGTCCGTTTTGTTAACGTGTTGGCCTCCAGCTCCAGAAGCACGCATCGTTTCAATTTCCAAATCATTCATATCGATGTCAAAATCTTCTTCATCGATTTCTGGATAACAAAGAACAGTAGCGGTAGACGTTTGAATACGGCCTTGAGATTCTGTTTTTGGAACGCGCTGCACACGATGCGAACCACTTTCATATTTCAACGTACCATAGGCTTTTTGACCACTGATCTTGAAGCAGATGAGAGAATAGCCACCTGCTTCAGAATCTTCAGCATCGGTAACTTCTACTTTCCAGCCTTTTGCATCTGCATATTTGGAGTACATGCGATATAAATCACCCGCAAAAATATTGGCTTCATCGCCTCCTGCAGCTCCACGAATTTCCATGAAGGCGTTATGAGAGTCATTGGGATCAGTTGGAACCAAGAGTAATTCGAGGTGTTTAATGTATGCATCTATGCGTGGTTCAAGTTCTTCAATTTCCAATTTAGCCATTTCGCGAATTTCCTTATCGTCTTCTTTTTCGAGTTCGCGCGCATCGGCCAATTCTTGTTTTGCAGTTTTGTATTCGTTGTAGACATCAATGATGGGTGTCAATTCATTGGCTTCACGCCCAAGTTTTGACATCTGGCGACGATCACTCACTACACTTGGATCCATCATTTTTTCATTGATTTCTTCAAGGCGTTGTACCATGCCATCTAAGCGGTCTTCCATTTTTGCCATTGTCGATCATCCTTTCTGATATGTATATGTCACTCAGATTTTCTATCTCCTTTAAAGGAAAGATTGAAAATTTGAATCGTTTGAAAAGCTTTCTCAACGCTTGTTTTCCCTTCTTTATCAAAAAAAACGTAATATGGAAATAAGCGCTCAAATTTTATCCTGTGTTAGGTTGGAAGGATCTTTTTTATCCTAAATGAATTTTTTAATCTTTTCTAAAACCTACGCCTCAACCTTATTTTGGATTTAACCTTCCTTAGTTCACCATGAAAGTGAGTTAAAAAATAGTCCTAGACTAAATTTAATCAGGAATCTTAGAAGGGCAAAGATTTTTTCTTGGGCTCAGTCCTTCTCTCTTCCTACCTCTATCCCTACGTTAACTCCTATGTTTTGCTCAGAAAGAAATTTTAGAGAGAATTATTATTCTTCTATATTTTATTTTTATTTTTAGCCTTCTTTTGGAACTTCTTAAAATTAGGCGCTCGTCTCATTTTGTAGAAAGGAGAAGTTGGGCCTTGCTACTAAGCCCATGTTGCCATTATGACCCAAAAAATTCGTAAAGCCATTATTCCCGCCGCAGGCTTTGGAACTCGTTTTTTACCAGCGACTAAAGCCATCCCTAAGGAAATGCTTCCAATTGTAGATATTCCTACAATTCAATACATTATAGAAGAAGCCGTCAAGGCTGGTATTGAAGAAATATGTTTGGTCACTAATTCTTATAAACAAAGCATTGAAAACCACTTTGACCGGTCCTTTGAACTAGAAGAAAAACTCAAGGCTAGTCATGATGAAGAACATCTCAAAATGATCGAAGAAATTACAGATATGGTAAACGTAGTTTCTATTCGCCAAAAAACACCAAAAGGACTTGGCCATGCGATCTTATGTGCTAAAAGTTTTGTAGGAGACGAACCTTTTGCTGTTTTACTCGGCGATGACATTGTTATCAATGAGAATGGACCAGGGGCGATCCAACAATTGATGGATATTTATGATCAAACAGGAAAAAGTGTGGTCGGCACCCAACCCGTTCGTAAAGAAAACATTCCAAAATATGGAATTGTAGAACCAGCTAAACAACTAGATAACGGGTTGATGAAAGTCTCCTCTTTTGTAGAAAAACCTTCTATAGAAAATGCTCCAAGTAATATTGCCATTCTTGGGCGCTATATCCTTACTCCAAATATTTTTGAAAAATTGGAAACTCAAGCTCTAGGAAAGGGAAATGAAATTCAACTCACCGATGCTATCGACCGTTTGGCTAAGGAAGATATAGTGTATGCTTGTCAATTTATTGGAGATCGCTACGATGTTGGAGATCGCAAGGGTTTTTTACAAGCCCAAGTGGAATTTGCGCTCAATCGGCCCGATACCCAAAAAACAATGGAAGAAATCATTGAATCTCTTGGATATCGTAAAGTGACAACCCCTACTCCAAAGCTCGCTGAGACAATCTTGCTTCGAGAGGAATAAGAAGACCGAAGATTTCTTCAAAAAACAATATCTATAAAAAGCTATGTGAGGTAAATTGCCTCTAAAGGAATGATGCTATGTTAACGGATACGCATTGCCATTTAACATGTGACGAATTGTATGATCATTGCGAAGAACTTCTTGAAAACGCAAGTCAAGCGGATGTGGACTTAATGATGATTATGACCACAAATAAAGAAGAGTATTTGCGAGCTTTAAAACTCAAGGAAAAATATCCAGATCGTATTAAAGTCGCGTTTGGGTGGTTTCCAGGAGATGCTAAAGAAATTACTCAAGACGATTTAGAATATTTACGTCAAGAAGCCCTCGCTCAGCGAATGGATGTGCTTGGGGAAATCGGATTGGACTATTATTGGGATAAAAGTTTCAAAGAAGAGCAAAAAGAATTGTTTAAAGCCCAAATTGAAATTGCCAATGAAGCTAATCTGCCCATTTCGATTCATATGCGAGATGCGAGCCAAGATACCTTAGAACTTTTAAAGATAGCCAAAACACCTATTATTTTCCATTGTTTTTCTGGTTCTTTACCTGTGATGCAAGACGCTTTGAAGTTGAACTCTTTCATTTCGTTTGCAGGACCCATTACCTATAAAAACAATAAACAAGGGCCAATCAATGTAAAAGCCTGTCCGCTCGATCGCTTGTTATCAGAAACCGATTCCCCTTATCTTTCCCCAGTGCCTAAGCGAGGAATACGTAATGAACCTGCCTATGTAAGCTTTACCGTAGATAAGATTGCGCAACTCAAAGATCTTTCTTCCAAAGAAGTCGCTACTCAAATTCGTCAAAACTTCGTATCTTTATTTAAAGAGTAGAGAGAATGTTTTTCTAAAAAAGCCTTGGGAACAAGGCTTTTTTACTATTTTCTTTTCTTCTTAAAGTATTTTCTTGGCCTTCTTTGCAAGAAAAGTATAAAATTCAATATCTGTGTTCTACCCCTTCTAAAAAAGAAATAAAAATCCTGAACTATACAGGTTCAGGATGAGGCCGTTAAATGGGTTGACGACGACGATCTTCTTCAAGCGCGATCGAAGCTTGTAAGACATCAGAAAGAGATTCATTCATTTCGATAGCTTGGATACAAGCAGCTGCTAAAGGCGCAACGGAAAGAACAGTCATCTTATCATATTTCTTTTTATTTTCCGTTTGATCAATCGTATTGGTAACGATGAACTCGGTCAATTTTGATTTATTTAAGTTTTTAAAGGCATCTCCGGAAAGCACACCATGAGTGCAGGCAGCAATCACTTCTTTCGCTCCATTACCATATAACATATTGACACCACTCGTTAAAGTTCCAGCGGTATCCACCATGTCATCGATAATGATGGCGATTTTATCTTGGACTTCGCCAAGAATGTTTAAGGCTAAAGCTACATTGGGACGAGGACGACGTTTGTCGATGATGGCCACTTGGCTTCCCATAATATCGGCTAAACGACGAGCACGAACGGTTCCACCATGNTCAGGAGANACAATNACNAGNTCCGTTGGCTTTAAAGGAGAGCCTTCATANAGGTATTTTTCTTTTAAATATTCNCTGATTAAAATCAANGCGTTTAGATCATCNGCGGGAATATCAAAAAAACCTTGNATTTGAGCNGCATGTAAATCAATGGTGATGACACGAGTAGCTCCTGCCCTTTCAAGCATGGANGCAACCAATTTGGAAGAAATCGGTTGTCTTGGTTTGGCTTTACGGTCTTGGCGNGCGTATCCNAAATAAGGAATGATACAGTTAATGGAATTCGCCGANGCCCGTTTACAAGCATCAATTGCAATTAAAAGCTCCATCAAGCGATCATTGACTGGTTTATTCGTACTTTGAACAAAAAAGACATCTTTACCTCGTACAGATTCTCCAAGTTCAATCAGAATTTCACCATCNGCAAAGCGAAGAACATCGCATTTTCCNCGTGGGATATCCAAAATNTCNCAAATTTCATCGGTTAATTGATCACATGATGAAAGGCCAAACACNACAGTTAAATCTTTTTTCTCTTGGCTAAAGTTCATTNTTCGTTTCCTTCCCTTTTAATGTATTGGCCAATCACTCGAGAACCTTCAGGCAGTANANACGATTCTAAAACACTGCTNTGGACTAAGCTATTGGAGCCAAGAGTNGAATTTTTAATCCAAGTATGGGGATAAATTTCACAATAGTCTCCAATAACAGTGTGGCCAAGCAGTTCNNCATCTGGATAAANGATCACATCATGGCCAATTTGGACATGGGGACCAATCACAGTGCGNGNNGGATCCACAATTTGAACCCCTTGNTNCATCCAGTGTTGATTGATTTGGCTCGTAAGCCAACCATAAATATCNTGAAGTTCACTCACGGTATTTATNCCTGCCATTTCCTGAGGATTTTGGGCCGGTAAGGCTCTAACGCTTTTNCCTTTCTGGTTGAGGATTTTGACCAAATCTGTCAAATAGTATTCATGTTGGGCATTGTTCGTTGTAAGCAACGAGAGAGAATCAAACAAATCCNGGTTATTAAAACAATACACNCCNGCATTAATCTCTCGGATCTGTCTTTGATCGGGTGTACAGTCTTTGGCTTCNACGATTTCTAAAACTTGTCCATTGTCATCGCGAACAATGCGTCCATAGTTTCCACCTTCATCGAAAATCGCACTCAGCAGCACCAAGGAGTGATCTTTAGCTTGCTCATACAAATCTTCAAGTGTTTGTTTACTTAAGCAAGGAACATCCCCATTGATGATCATGGTCAAGCCTGGGGCATTTTCTAAAGCAGTACATTGCATTACCGCATGACCAGTACCAAGTTGTTCAGCTTGGTAAGCAAACTCTTCTTCAGGAAATGCTTCCTTTAAGGTATCTGCTTTATAGCCAGCTACGATCACAATGCGATCGGTATTCGCTTGTTTGAGAGCATCGAGAACGTAAGCTAAAATAGGCTGATCGATGAGTTCATGCATCACTTTATTTTTTTCGGATTTCATCCGTGTACCTTTTCCTGCAGCCAGAATTATGGCATTTCTTTGCATGTTAGAACCACCTTCCGCCCACATTCTACCACATTGAGTTTCGTTCGCAGGCGGCGATTCATAAGGCTATCTCTAAGACCAAAAACAAGAAAATTGATACATATAGGCCTAAAAAAGCTGTATTATAAATCTTATTTTTAGCCTTTTCGATCCATCTTGACGTATTTGGTAAAGAAAGTTTATTGCTTTTTTAATTTTATCAACACGTTCAAGATGTGGCGTTCATTCTAACATAGAAATTGAAAGAGTGGGTGAAAAAACGAAAATTTTTTGCGCTTTTTATCCTTTCCTCATTACTGTTCACATATTTTCTTGAAAGGAAAAGTAAATCTATCCATAAAAGAGCCAACTAAAATTATCACTTTAGTTGACTCTTTTATTTTTTCTTGGGCAACTAATTACTTTTTTCTTTGATTTAGTAGAGACTAAAATTTTTTTGGTCACTTCGGAATCATTTTCCTCATTATTTAAACCACCATGTAAACAGTACTTTTCCTCTCTAAAAAGATAAAAATAAAAGACAGTAATCGAATTTAAAATTCTTTAACCGTCTTTTTTGGATGAGAAAAACTAGAAATTATTGAATAGAATCGTATTCCTCTTGCAACTCAGCTAGTTGTGCATTCTTTTCATCAATTTGCTTTTGAATGGGATCCACTTCATTTTTGAGTGCTTGCCAAGCACCATAAGCGGAATCCGCTTCACTCTTCATCTCTGGAACCGCAGCCTGCGCTTCCGATAAGGCATTTTCCGCATCACTGATCTGTACCTGTATTGAGAAGCGTTGTGAAGAAATCGATTCAATTTGACTTTCTAAATCCGCGATCTCCTGTTGTAAGGCTTGATATTCAGGATTTTGTACAATGGTTCCCGAGGTTTCATAGTGACGAACATGATGGGTGGAAGAATCCTCTGAATCTTCTGCAAGGCCAGCCGTACGATTCGAGTTGGATTCCTCATTCCCTGTATTAGGATACGTATTGCCTCCACCTGTGATGTTTCCACTCGTACCATTGTTGTTATTGTTAAGGC
>JAAVAY010000034.1 GCA_014803815.1 Allobaculum sp.
GAAATTATCACGCATCAAGAAAGAATGCGAATTCTTCTCATGGCTCAAAAAGAAGAATTAATTCATCTCAAAAAGAAATTGATGGTTACTTCAGCGCAATCCATTGAACCTATTGTTGAGGAAAAGCCAGTTTTCGAAGCTATAGCTTTGGATTCGAGGCCTCAAAACCCAGTGGCTGATGCTATTGAGCCTGAGTCTACTGCTATGATGGAGTTTTCCTTAGAGCCTTCGATCATTCCCTCTCTTTCTTTGCCCACAGAAGAAGGCGCAGAGATGATGGATTCTTTTTCGTTTATGGAAGAAAAGAGATCAGACATCAATCAACGCGAATTTTTGATGGATCATCCCTTAATTCCAGAAACTTGGATCCAAAATGCGACCAAAGTAGAAGTCACTGGTCAACAATCTGGAGAGTATGTCTTGCTTCCCTATAGCGGTGAAGTAGAAACCTATACTCATCAAAAACCTAAAAATCTTATTATGATTATTTCCGGTTCGAAAAAGAAAATTTCCATTCCTGTTCATGTAGCCGAAGATTTGATTTTCGTTCCTCAAAAGGCGTTTATGAACCATCAAGATGAACTTCAAAATACTTCAAGCGTAGAGCTAAAAAAGAAGGGACTTTTCGCTATGCTTGTTGGAAAGTTGAAGGGCTAAATTTTTATTTTTCTAGGCAGGTTGCAAGAATCTGCCTTTTTGTTTTTTAACTTCTTTGACCCATAAAAAAAGAAGCCAGATTTCTCCAGCTTCTTTTATTAAGGCTTGGTGAATTCCTCAGGCTTTGTCAAAGTCGACAAATCATAGGGGGTTGTTTGATAGACGATATAGTTGATCCAATTGGCAAATAACAAATTAGCACAGCTGCGCCAAGAGACAATCGGGGCTTTCGTCTCATCGTCATGGGGATAATAGTTTTTGGGCAAGGCGATTGGAAGACCTGCCTTTTTATCCCGTAAATACTCCGCTTCCAGTGTTCTTGGATCGTACTCGGAATGACCCGTCAAAAAGATCTGACGGCCCCCCTCGGTCGAAAGCGCATATAAGTCTCCATCCAAGGTTTCAGAGAGCACTTTAAGTTTGGGTTGGGCTAAAACGGCTTCTTTATCCAGAGTGATTTCGCGACTGTGGGGAATATAAAACACATCATCAAAGCCCCGAAAGAGAATGGAGGATTTACGAACTACCCGATGCGGAAAGACTCCAAATAGCTTGGCATCAAGATCTTTAAAACCAATTCCATAATGATAGTGCAATCCCGCAAAAGCTCCCCAACAAATGTGCAGCGTGGAATACACATGGGTGAGCGTCCAATCCATGATGTCACACAGCTCTTTCCAATAATCCACTTTCTCATAAGGGACATGGGCTAAAGGAGCTCCCGTAATGATCATGCCATCATAGTAGCGATCTTTTATATCCTCAAAGGTTTTGTAAAAGTGTTCAATGTGCTCTTTGGAGACATGAGAAGGTTCATGAGAAGACGTTTTCAACAAATCCAATTCAATTTGAAGGGGTGTATTGCTCAAAAGACGAATGAGCTGCGTTTCCGTAGCGATCTTAGTGGGCATCAAATTGAGGACTAAGATTTGTAAAGGACGAATGTCTTGGCTCAAAGCGCGCTTTTCGGTCATGACGAAGATGTTTTCTTCGATCAACGTTTTAGTAGCAGGTAAGGATTCGGGAATTTTAATCGGCACGCTCGCTTACCTCTTGGGCTTGATCAAGAGCTTGGGCAATGTCTGCAATCAAGTCCTCAGCATCTTCTAAACCACAAGAGAAACGAATCAAGTCTGGATAAATTCCGGCTTCTTCCAACTGCTGATCAGTCAATTGACGGTGAGTAGTACTCGCAGGATGCAAGCAGCATGTTCTCGCATCGGCCACATGGGTTTCAATGGCTGCTAATTCAAGGCTATTCATAAAGCGTTCGGCGGCTTCACGACCACCCTTTAAACGGAAGCTAACTACCCCACTGCCGCCCTCGGGAAGATATTTTTGGGCTAGTTTATAATAAGGATCGCCTGGTAAATTGGGAAAGCGCACACTCAAAACGGCGGGATGATCTTGCAAAAACTGCGCGACTTTTAAGCCATTTTCATAGTGCTTAGGCATACGTACGTGCAAGGATTCCAAGCCCAAGTTCAAATAAAAGGCATTTTGCGGGGATTGGATGGATCCAAGATCGCGCATGAGTTGGGTAGTGGCTTTGGTGATAAAGGCTCCCCCTAAACCAAATTGATCGGTGTATACCACACCATGATAGCTTTCATCAGGAGTGGTTAAGCCAGGAAATTTATCCGCATAGGCATTCCAATCAAAACGCCCACCATCCACAATGGCTCCTCCTACCCCTACTCCATGGCCATCCATGTATTTCGTCGTGGAATGGGTTACGATATCGGCTCCCCAATCCAAAGGACGGCAGTAAATAGGGGTTGCAAAGGTGTTATCCATAATGAGAGGGACACCATGTTCATGGGCCACCTTGGCAAATTTTTCGATATCCAATACGCTCAAAGCAGGATTGGCAATCGTTTCGCCAAATACGGCTTTGGTGTTAGGACGAAACGCTGCATGCAATTCTTCTTCAGTGGCATCAGGACTTACAAAGGTGAAGTCAATGCCCATTTTTTTCATGGTAACGGAGAACAAATTATAGGTTCCACCATAAATGGTGCTACTTGAAATAATGTGGTCTCCTGCGCTCGCGATGTTTAAGATCGCAAAGAGATTGGCGGCTTGACCACTGCTTGTCAGCATGCCGGCACTACCGTTTTCCAATTCGGTGATTTTGGCGGCCACAAAATCATTAGTGGGATTTTGAAGACGAGTATAAAAGTATCCGGCCGCTTCTAAATCGAAAAGCGCGCCCATCGCGGCTCCTTCTTCGTATTTAAAGGTGGTGGACTGGATAATCGGAACTTGTCGTGGTTCACCATTTTTAGGTTGCCAACCTCCTTGAACCGCTTGCGTTCCTTTTTTGTACTTTGACATAGATTTCCTTTCTTCAGCCAACAATCTGGCGTTGCCTTACGGGAAGTGTATCGAAAATATCCAAACAATTATAACCGGAAAAATTGAAACCTTTTTTCATTCCGAGGTTTCCGTTCTATTTACAAGCCATTTTAACCGTTGGTAGCAAAAAATCCCCCTATATTTTCTAAGATAGCTCCCACAGGATTCTTTCCTATAAAATAAAGAAATCCTAGAGTATTTTTTCAAAGTAGTGAGAAGAAAAGAAATCAAAAGAGTCGATGTGCGGAAGTGTTTCCCTTTGTGCTATGGTTATTCAAGGAGGTATTTCTTTCATGACCTATCAAGAATTTGCACAAAATATGCTTGAATTTATTGAGAAAAGTCCTAGTATGTTCCACTCTGTAGCGAGCATTGAAGATGAACTCAAAGCCAAGGGATTTACCCGTTTAAAAGAAAAAGATGCTTGGAATTTGGAAGCGGGAAAAAATTATTACACCATTCGCAACAACAGCTCTATCATTGCCTTTGCGATTCCCAAAGAACTCGATTCCTATCACTTCCAAATGAGTGCGGCCCACAGCGATTCCCCCACCTACAAAATCAAATCCGTTCCTGAATTAACTGGGCCAGCGGATTACTTAAAACTCAATGTAGAAGCCTATGGAGGAATGATTGACTCCACTTGGTTGGATCGGCCCTTATCGATTGCAGGTCGTGTTCTCGTGGATTGTGAAAATGGCTTAGAAAGTAAGCTTTTCTATATTGATCAAGACATTTTAACCATTCCTAATGTTCCCATTCACTTTAACCGCCAAGTCAACGATGGCTATGCCTTCAACCGTCAAGTGGATCTTTGCCCTCTTTTCTCCTGTGGAGAAATGGAACAAGGTTCCTTCGATCAAATGGTAGCTGATATTTTAGGCGTGAATGTGGAAGACATTAAGGGAAAAGACTTGTTCTTAGTTAACCGCATGCCCGGCGTGATTTGGGGCTATGAAGATGAATTCGTCTCTTCCAAAAAGCTCGATGATCTGGAATGCGCTTATTGCACGTTACAAGGTTTTTTAGCGAGCGATCACACCCATAAAATCGATGTATACTGCTGCTTTGATAATGAAGAAGTCGGCTCCAACACCAAACAAGGCGCGATGTCAACGTTCTTGCAGGATACCCTTCGTCGCATCAATGCAGCTTTAGGCAAATCGGATGAAGAATACTATCAAGCCGTCGCTGGCTCATTCCTTGTTTCAGCAGACAATGGCCATGCCGTGCATCCAAATCATCCGGAAAAGACGGATGCTGTGAATGCGGTTTTGATGAACAAAGGACCAATCATCAAAGAATCCGCCAACCAAAAGTACACCACAGATGCCTTCTCTAGAGCCGTGTTCACTAAAGTGTGCGAAGCAGCCGAAGTCCCTGTACAATGCTTTGCTAACCGTTCGGATATCGTGGGGGGATCTACGCTTGGAAATCTTTCCAATACTCAAGTTTCCGTTCATGCTGTGGACATCGGTTTAGCGCAATTGGCGATGCATTCTAGCTATGAAACGGGTGGAGCCAAAGATCCTCTCTATTTATATGAAGCGTTGAAACAATACTTCAATACCAACATTTTGATTGATGGTGCGGATCGTGTTGTGTTTGAATGAGTGAATGATCAAAAAAAATAAACAACAATCATGGATAACTAAAGATCTCACGAAACGCTCCGCTTCTTTAATGGACAATACGCGCTATCAAAAAGCGTTGAGTCAAATCGAAAGTCTTTCTCTTTCGTCAGGAATGAAACACATCTTGGCCAATTACGTCACCGATCTCGCTTTAGAGGACAAAAAAATTCCCGATAATCTACTGGCGCGTAAATCCACCGCAGCTTTTAAAGAGAGCCTCGAAAAGACCATGCATGATGATACAGGACTCTTTGAGATTTCGGGAATGATTTCTATCGTATGTGCCACATTGGTGTGCATGTTTTTGCGGGCCTTATTGTTAGATAACTATCTCATTAACTTTTCCGTGGATGCCTTAATTGCAGCGGTTGCTTTAGCAGGACTCATCCTCAATTTGATGG
>JAAVAY010000035.1 GCA_014803815.1 Allobaculum sp.
CGAAACTGGTTTGTACGAATTGAAGAAATCTGGCGGCGGAACCAAAACTTCCGACGAAATGATCGCAATGTACCAAGAATGGGTTGAACGTTATCCTATTATCTCTATCGAAGATGGTCTTGGCGAACGCGACTGGGAAGGCTGGAAAAAGCTTACTGACGCTCTTGGCAAACGTATCCAATTGGTAGGCGACGACTTATTCGTTACTAACCCAAAAATCTTGGCCGAAGGTATTGCTAAGGGTATCGCAAACTCCATTTTGATTAAAGTTAACCAAATCGGTACTTTGACTGAAACGTTTGACGCTATTGAATTGGCTCAAAAACATAACTACACAACTGTTGTTTCCCACCGTTCCGGTGAAACTGAAGACTCCACGATTGCTGACATCTCCGTTGGAACTAACGCTGGTCAGATCAAGACTGGTTCTCTTTCCAGAACAGACCGTATTGCAAAATACAACCGTTTGATGCGTATTGAAGACGAATTGAACAAACGCGGTGCTGTTGCCGTTGCTCAATATCCAGGTGTAAATGCGTTCTATCAACTTGACATGGCTGCTGTAGAAGCGGACATGGCTAAACAAGAAAACTAATTCCCCCTGTACTTTGAAGACCAGCCCCCGCTGGTCTTTTTTTTCGATGTTTTCATTCTTAAAAAGGCTTTCTTTTCCTTGACATTTTCTAAGATCTGTTGTTGACGAATGAAGAACAGTTCATTAAAATATCTCATGTTGCAGTCTTCAAGGCTTGCAACCGCTCAAAAAAGGCTTATTTCAAGTGGCAATTCGCCCGCCTTCATGGCGAGTTCTCAAGAAAGGAGACATATCATGTACGCAATTATTGAAACCGGCGGAAAACAAATCAAAGTTGAAGACGGTGGTGTAATCTGGGTAGAAAAATTGAATGCCCAGGAAGGTGACACAGTCACATTTGATAAAGTGTTGTATGCAGATGGAAAAGTTGGCACTCCATTCATTGAAGGTGCTAAAGTTACCGGAGTAGTGGAAAAACAAGGAAAAGGGAAAAAAATTACAATCGTAAAATATCGTCCTAAAAAATCCTCTACACGCAGAAAACAAGGTCACAGACAGCCATATACACGCGTAAAAATTGAATCCATTGTTGCTTAATGATTCAGATTCAATTTGGTGTTCAAAAAAAGGCGATTCAAACAATAAAAGTACAAGGTCATGCCAATTCAGGGCCTTATGGTCAAGACTTGGTGTGTTGTGCTGTATCCGCGATCGCTTTATCTTCGCTCAATGCGATTGATACCCTGTATCCGAATACGTGCAGACTTGAAGCTAAGGATAATGTCGTTTCGATTGAAGTCCTTCATAATTCAAGTGAATTACAGGTAAGCTTGCATTTTATGCAAGAACAACTTCGCGCTCTTTTTTTAGAGTATCCCAAGTTTATTCGGATGCATGTGGACGATTTGAAATAAAATTAGAAGAAGAGAAAGAGGTACAATCATGCGCTTTACTATGAACCTTCAGTTCTTCGCTTCCAAAAAAGGAGTAGGTTCGACTAAGAACGGTCGTGACTCTCACTCCAAACGTTTGGGTGCAAAACTAGCCGATGGGCAGAAATGCCTCGCTGGTTCCATCATCTACCGTCAGCGTGGAACAAAAATTCATCCTGGTAAAAATGTAGGCAGAGGCGGCGACGATACTTTGTTTGCGACTGTGGATGGAATTGTAAAATACGAAAGACTTGGTCGCGACAAAAAACAAGTATCTGTTTACCCTGTTGCTGAATAGTTTTTCCTAAAACTGAGCCTGTTTAAGGCTCTTTTTTTTTGTCTTCTTTAGAATGAAAAGAGATCTTCCCTATTTTTAGCCTATATCCATTTGACTTGAGGGAGGAGCAACACAATGGAGGTTCAGTATGTTTGTAGATCAGGTCAAAGTGCATGTGCAAGCCGGAAAAGGCGGCGATGGACTTGTTTCCTTTAAGCATGAAAAATACGTAGCCAATGGCGGTCCCTTTGGCGGAGATGGTGGCAATGGAGGTAGCGTGGTGTTTGAGGCCGATCCAGGAATGGTGACGCTTCTTGATTTACGCTACAACCGCATCATTCGTGCCCAACCCGGTGAAAAGGGGAAAAATAAACGGATGCATGGAGCCAATTCTGGCGATCGCATCGTCAAAGTTCCTCTTGGAACCATTGTTAAGCGGGCCGATACCGGCCAAATTTTAGCCGATTTAACCGAACCTCACCAGCGCCAAGTTGTGGCGCAAGGTGGTCGTGGTGGTCGTGGCAATGCTCGCTTTAAATCCTCTCGCAACGTAGCCCCGCGGTATGCCGAGCCTGGTAAAGAAGGGGAAGAATATGATGTTATCGTGGAGTTACGCACCTTAGCGGATGTCGGTTTAGTTGGTTATCCTTCAGTAGGAAAATCCACTTTACTTGATGCGGTTTCCCGCGCGAAACCCGAAATTGGCGATTATCCTTTTACCACCATTGCGCCGAATGTTGGTGTGGTGCAAACCAAAGATGGGCGCAGTTTTGTCATGGCCGATTTACCTGGATTGATCGATGGAGCGAGCGAAGGAAAAGGACTTGGCCATCAATTTTTAAAACACATCGAACGCTGTCGGGTTATCATTCATATCGTAGATATGAGTGGTGAAGATGGCCGCGATCCAGTGGAAGATTTTGCCAACATCAACAAAGAACTCGAAAATTACCACTTGCGCTTGTTGGAGCGTCCACAAGTGGTTGTCGCCAATAAAATGGATGGCGATATGGCGGAAGAAAACTTAAAGCGTTTTAAAGAAGCTTATCCCGATTTGGAAGTGTTTGAAACCACCACTATTTTGCATGAAGGTTTGGATCCCGTTTTGCGAAAAGCAGCGGATTTGCTTGAAACCACTCCTGTTTTCCCTGTATTGGAAGAAAACGAAGAAGAGCAAGGTGTTACGTATACCTTTGAAGAAAAGGAATCGCCCTACACCATCGAACAAGTCGAAACGGGTCGCTATAAAGTATCTGGACCGCTTATTCGCAAAAACTTCAATATTGATAAACTCAATACCGATGAAGACTTCTACAACTTCGCCAATCAAATGCGTTTTCTGGGCATTGACCGCAATTTACGGGAATCAGGGGCCGAAGATGGAGACATCATTGAACTTGAAGGCTATGAATTTGAGTTCGTGGAAAACTAGCTCGCATCCTATCGGTTCAAAAACTCTTGTTTGAAAGAAGCAAGAGTTTTTTATTGGACTTTCACTTCTTTGATCACAAAGATTCAATTGTGGCTAAAGAAAACCAAAATGTTACTCTTCCCGAAAAATTCATACGGTCTTCTCCATCTAATAAAGAGTACAGTGTGAATCTTTCCGGTTTACCAAATTGAATAAAGCCAAATTTCTTCCTCTTTGTGCAATACAAACATTTCAAAAATAGGAAGAATTCAAGATGAATAGAAAAATCCGCTCTGGCCAAGGGAGCGGATTTTTTGATTTATTTATCAGTTGGAACTTCAAGACCAAGATGCTTATATGCCTTTTCCGTGGCGACTCGTCCTCTTGGGGTACGATTTATTAAGCCACTTTGTAACAAATACGGCTCGTACATATCTTCAAGGGTTGTGGGATCTTCTCCAATGGAACTCGCCAAAGCTTCCACCCCGACCGGTCCTCCTTTAAAGCGATAAATAATGCCTTCTAAATAGCGACGATCAACTCCATCCAATCCTAAACGATCAACATGCAATCGATCGAGAGCCTCATGGGCTACAGCTTGAGTGATCAATCCATCGTTATATACTTGGGCAAAGTCTCGAATGCGTCGCAACATGCGATTGGCAATACGTGGTGTCCCTCGCGAGCGTAAGGCGACCTCTTGAACGGCTTCTAGGTCCATTTCTACGCCTAAGATATGGGACGTCCGCGTCACAATCTTTTCCAAATCACTTTGTTTGTAAAACTCAAGGGCAGAGACGATGCCAAAGCGATCGCGTAAAGGGGCCGATAAATCTCCGGCTCGTGTCGTGGCCCCAACAAGGGTAAAAGGAGGAAGGGCTAAGCGAATAGAATGAGCGCTCATTCCCTCCTTTCCCACAACAATATCCAAAAAGAAATCTTCCATAGCAGGGTATAAGATTTCTTCCACTTGACGAGGAATGCGGTGAATCTCATCCACGAAAAGTACATCCCCTGGTTCTAAGGTTGACAAAATTGCAGCTAAATCGCCGCTTTTTTGAATGGATGGCCCTGAAGTCGTCACCAAATTTCCATGCATTTCATTCGCAATGATCATAGCCAGTGTAGTTTTGCCAAGCCCTGGAGGCCCATACAACAACACGTGATCAAGAACTTCATTTCGCGTCCGCGCAGCTTGAATGAACACACTGAGATTGTGCTTGAGTTCTTCTTGGCCAATGTATTCCTGCAAACTCGCTGGACGTAAAGCCTGTTCACTGTCTTCTAGATACTCATCGGCATTTTTTTGCCCATCTAACAAGCGTTCTTCCATTTCCCTCATCCTTTCTCTTCATATTTATGTTTTTTTTTAAAATGTTCGTCTTTTTTGGGCGGCAAGCTTACGCAAGACACTTTGTAAGATCACGCTTGGATCTTGATCCATTAAAGCGTTAGGATCCAAGTTAAGGCCATCGATTTCTACTTGTTTAAAGCCAAGCGATAAAAGCGCCTCGCATACTTCAAGGTAGACGGGATTGGGTTTTTGTGCTTTTTTCTCTTCTTTTTCTTTTTTAGGTTCGCTTAAAACGATTTTTCCCTTCAAATCCAAAATAATTTGGCCGGCCGTCTTGGCTCCAATACCAGGCAGTTTTTTAAGAGTAGCGGCGTCCGCATTTTCAATAGCTCGAATAATATCTTGGCAATCCATTGCTGAAAGTGCATTGAGCACAGTTTTGCATCCTAAGCCTTTGACTTGGATGAGCAAGGTAAACAGTTGATATTGTTCTTCTTCTTGAAAGCCATACAAGACTTGGCCATCTTCCTTGAATTGTTGGTAGCAGTAAAGTGAAACCAACTCATTGGGCGTATAGGTGGAGGCGTTGAAGACAAAGACCTCAAAACCAATCCCCATCCCATTTACTTTTAAAACAATAGAATCCTTACGGAGGGTTAAAACCGTTCCTTCAAGATAAGCAATCATATTTCGTCCCTTTCCAAGCCAAGAATTGAATGTGGCATTTTGTGCGGTTCATTATAACAAACTTTATCCCTTCCCTCTCCCCTTGGCTAAACTTCAAAAGAAGTCAAAAATGAAGCCATTTACATCATTTATTTTGCAAGGGCTTTCATATTAAAAAATAGAAAATAGTTTTTCTTTTTACGCGATTTAACGAAAAAATTGACGATTTGGCTTTCTTTTTATACCAAATTAAAGCGATCTTGAAAGTTAGTGACTTTTTTCACATTTATGAAAGGCTTTTTCTTGAAGACATCTTTTTTTTCTGTATGCCTTGAAAATAAAGTGCTATAAATGGATATGCTGTTTTGGAATGCATGCCCATGATAGGCAAGCGGACAAGATTCCTGAACAAATTCAATAAGGAGAGTAAGGATATGCCTAAGATTTATAACTTTTCAGCAGGACCTGCTTGTATGCCAGAAGCGGTCTTGAAGCAAGCAGCCGATGAAATGCTTAATGCCAATAACTCCGGCATGAGTGTGATGGAAATGTCTCATCGATCCGCCGCATTCGAATCCATCCTCAAGGAAACCAAAGACACCATTCGTCGCCTTGCTAATATTCCAGATGATTATGAAATTTTGTTCTTGCAAGGTGGGGGAAATTTACAATTCTCTATGGTCCCAATGAACTTCAACAAAAACGGTGCTGACATTATCAACACTGGTCAATGGACAAAAAAGGCCATTCAGGAAACAAAAAAACTTGGTCCTGTTCATATCGCAGGGGATAGCTCGGATCAAACCTTCAGCTACATTCCAAAAATTACTCAAGAAGATCTTGATCCCAATACGGATTATCTTTATATTTGCGAAAACAACACCATTTATGGCACGAAGTATAAAGAACTTCCCCCCCATGAAGGCAAAAAGCTCATTGCCGACTTATCAAGTTGCATCTTTACCGAACCTCTTGATGTGACCCAATACGACATGATCTTTGCGGGAGCGCAAAAGAATTTAGGGCCTGCAGGAGTTACGCTTGTCATCCTAAAAAAGGATCTCTTGGATTCACAGCGCGATGACATTCCTGCCACGATGCTTGATTATAAAACCTATGTGGATTCCGATTCCATGTACAACACCCCTCCTACCTATGGCATCTACATGGTTGGATTGGTGTGCAAATGGTTAGAAGAAGAAATCGGTGGCTTAGAAAACATGGAAAAAATCAATCATGAAAAAGCTGCTTTGTTGTACGACTATCTCGACAACTCTAAAATGTTTTCTAATCCTGTAGCCAAAGAGGATCGCTCTTATGTAAACATTCCCTTTGTCACTGGCAATGCGGATTTGGATAAAAAATTCATTGCTCAAGCCAAAGAAGCAGGCTTTGAAAACTTAAAAGGGCATCGTAGCGTAGGGGGAATGCGTGCCTCCATTTATAACGCTATGCCTTTAGAAGGAGTGCAAGCCCTTGTTGACTTCATGAAAAAATTCGAGGAGGAAAATGCGTAAGATGGCTAAAACGATTTCTTTAATGAACGTCATTTCCTCGAAAGGAACAGATGTTTTTGATGATACCTATGTTTGCGAAGCAAACGCCCAAAATCCCGATGCGATCATTGTGCGCTCCGCAGATTTACATTCTTTAGACTATCCCGAAAATCTAAAAGCCATTGCTAGAGCGGGAGCAGGTGTCAATAACATTGACTTAGAGACCTGCACCGATAAAGGCATTGTAGTTTTCAATACCCCAGGGGCAAATGCCAATGCGGTCAAAGAACTTGTGATTGCGGGTTTACTGTTAGCTAGTCGGGATATATTCCACGGTATGGAATGGGTCAACAGCCAAAAAGACAGTGAAACTCTAGCCAAAGATGTCGAAAAACAAAAGAAAAAATACGCTGGTCATGAAATTGCGGGTAAAACTCTTGGCGTAGTAGGCCTTGGAGCCATTGGTAGCAAGCTTGCTAATACGGCTTTACACCTCGATATGAACGTGCTTGGCTATGACCCTTATTTATCTGTAGATTCCGCTTGGAAACTTTCTCGTTGGGTAGAACATAAAGTGGATTTAAACGATCTCTTTTCGAAAAGTGATTTTATTTCTTTGCATTTGCCTTTGCTTGATTCAACGAAAGGCATGATCAACAAAGAGTCCATTGCTCATATGAAAGATGGAGTCAAGATTTTGAACTTTGCTCGTGGTGGGCTCGTCAACGATGACGATTTGATCGAGGCCTTGGATTCTGGTAAGGTGTCTCTTTACATCACCGATTTCCCCGATGGAAAACTCGCTGGTCATCCAAGAGTTCTTGGTATGCCTCACCTTGGAGCAAGNTCGGAGGANTCCNAAGAANATTGCGCCATTCAANNCGCCCANGAACNTCGNTCTTACTTAGAAGAAGGCAACATCATTAATTCTGTTAATATGCCTTATGTCAATTTAGAGATGCGTACTCCTTATCGTGTTGGAGTCATTCATACCAACACACCCAAAGTGCTCTCTAAGGTGACTGATATTTTATCTGCCGATAATGCCAACATTGAAAACATGCTCAATAAGTCCAAAGGAGATATCGCCTATACCATTTTGGATATGGATGATAAGCCAACTCAAGATACTTTGGATCACATTGCCAACTTGTCTCAAGTAGTTCGCGTGAACTTGTTTGAAAAGNANACGNCGTGAAAAAAGGATNTTTAGCCGCCAACATCCTGTTGCCTAANCTCGAAAATCTGCAAGATTGGGCAGTAGTGGCGTGCGATCAATATTCTAGTGATCCCGAGTATTGGAACACGGTATATGAGCGCGTCAAAGATAATCCCAGCACTTTGCACTTGATCTTACCTGAGGCGTGGCTTAACAGTGAAAAAGAAGAACAGCACAAACAAAAAATTCGGCAGAATATGCAAGACTATCTTCATCGGAAGTTGTTGCGTGAATATCCAGATTCCTATATTTATGTAGAGCGCACCCTTTCCAATGGAACCATTCGGCAAGGACTCATTGGGGCTTTGGATTTAGAGGAATACGATTATCATTGCCCAAGCAATTCGTCCATTCGCGCTACAGAAGCCACTATTTTGGAACGCATTCCGCCACGCGCGCGCATTCGTAAAGAGGCCATTCTTGAATTTCCCCATATTCTCTTGTTGCAAAATGATTTACAAGACCGTCTTTTTCAACAACTTCAAGCGATTCGTCTTGAATTGCCTGTCTTGTATGAATTTGACTTAATGGAAAATGGTGGTCATATCATCGGGCGCCTTTGCCAAGGGGAAACGAAAGAGCTAATTGATAAATGGCTTGAGGAATACGAAGAAGATCCTACCGGCGATGGAACGCAGACTGGCTTATTGTATGCAGTTGGCGATGGAAATCACTCTTTAGCCGCTGCCAAAGCCATTTGGAATCGCTTAAAGGAACAAATCGATCCCGCTCTTCATACGATTCATCCTGCACGGTATGCTTTAGCAGAACTTGAAAATTTGCACAGCGAAGCCCAACAATTCGAACCCATTCATCGTATTTTAAAAGATGTGGATGTCGAAGCTCTTTTAGCCAGCTTTCCTAATGTAAATTCCGAAGAAGGCTATGCTATTGATTGGGTGAGTCAAGAAAATCGAGGCACGATTTACCTTGATCCTACCGTTTCGCCTTTGCCTTTAGCCGTGCTTCAAAAGCATTTGGATGCTTGGCTCGCTCAAAATCCTGGAACTATTGATTATATTCATGGAGAAAAGGAACTTGAAGGCTTAGCCCAAAAACCTAATTCTATTGGCTTTTTCTTGCCGGCCATTGAAAAAGAATCCTTGTTCGAAACCATTACCAAGGATGGCTCTTTACCAAGAAAAACATTTTCTATGGGCCATGCTCACGAAAAACGCTATTACTTAGAAGGAAAATCGCTTATTTTAAAAGAGAAATAAAACGATTGAAATACTCTCTAGCCAAAAGAAGTCCCTAACTTCTTTTGGCTTTTTTTATCCTAAGGGATTTTGAAAGGGGATTGTCAAAAAGGAGGATGAGACTAAAAATAGATAAAAGTAGAGCTTTAGGCTTTTAGAGAGGATTGGATTAAATAATGAATAATAAAAAAGGAATTGTACAGTCTGGAAATCTTGGAAGCTCCTTATGGACTTTAGATGGGGAAGGAACGCTTACCATAGGAGCAGGAGAATTTGAAGGACCCTTAGTGTCCGATGGAGAGCTAAAATGGCCGTGGGATGCCTTTAAAATGCAGATTCGGCGTGTGGATGGAAGAGCCTTCTTTCAAGCAAGTGGATCTTTAGAGGCGATGTTTAGAGGCCTCATCAACTTAGAAGAGGCTATTTTAACGGGCTGGAAGACGCATGGCGTAGCCGATTTTTCTAGAATGTTTTTTGAGTGTTCGTCTTTAAAGAAAGTGGATGTGACCTCCTTTGATGTTTCCCAAGCGTATTTCTTTTTTCAGCTTTTTAGTCAATGTCGTTCTTTGAAATCTCTTGATCTTTCCACTTGGAGAATGCGAAAAGCGGAAATGACCAGCATGATGTTTGAGGATTGTGTCGCTTTGGAAGAACTCAAAGAGCCTGCTGATTGGAGCTTTTTTAACCTAGAGGAGATGGCCTATATGTTTGCTAATTGTGGGTCTTTAAAAAAATTGGATGTCTCCTCTTGGGAATTGTCTTCTGCTTTTGATCTTGATGGGGTTTTTATGGGATGTAAGAGCTTAGAATTTTTGGATGTCTCCAATTGGTGGGTAGAACGAGTTACAACCATGGATTCTTTGTTTTGTGGATGTAGCCACTTGAAACATTTGGATGTTTCAAACTGGAAGACTGGCCAAGTCGTCAATATGGCCAACTTGTTTTTAGGGTGTCGCGAACTCAACGATCTTGATGTCTCCAATTGGGATGTGCACACAGTGGAAGATATGTCGCATCTGTTTGAAGAATGTCCGTTTGAAACCCTTGATCTTTCCCATTGGCATCCCTGGAACGTGCAACACATTACTTCGATGTTTGGACATTGTCGAAACTTGAAATCATTAAATTTAGCGAATTGGAACACCGTTTGTCTTGAATCGATGACCCGTCTGTGTCAATGTTGTGAACGCCTCGAAAAGATTGATGTCTCCAATTGGGATACGTCTCATGTCTTTACGATGGTAGAAACCTTTTGGCGTTGTCGAAAATTGAAAGAGTTGGATTTATCGAGTTGGAATACTGAACGTGTGGAGCATATGGATGGCTTTTGTGGAGAATGCTTTCACTTAGAAACCATCAATTTAGCCAATTGGAATTTATCTAGTCTTGAAGAAGCCACTCGGCTTCCTGCAGAACGGGATTTCTTTTTGGATTGCTTCCACTTATCCACCATCTTTTATCCTTCTGGAAAAAAAGAGATGATTCTAGAACTCATAGAAGAATCGTTTATCCTTTTAACGCCTCCTACTCCTGAAAATCCAGCTCTTTTAGAGGAAGAAACCTTGGAGTTTCAAAATTCCAAAGGAGAAAAGCAATGGATTACCTTTATTCCCTATAGCTCACCTTGCCACCTCATCTAACAAAAAACCTCAAAGACTCCTCTCTCAAGAGTGGATCTTTGAGGTTTTCTTTTAGGGATGAAGAACTGTGGTATCGAGATCGATTTGCAATTCGACAGGGCAATGATCACTACCATATACATCTGTTAAGATGCGCACATCTTGAATCTTATTCAGTAAAGAAGATGAGGCCAACCAATAATNGATGCGCCATNCACGNTTGCCTTCCCGTCCTCTAGTGTAGTAGGACCACCAAGAATAGGTGCGTTCTTGGGGATATAAGAAGCGGAAGGTATCCACAAAATGCGCTAGGAGACCTCGCTCTAAAGAATTTCTTTCCAAATCGGAATAGCCAGCTTGGTTTTCGCCATCAATTTCATCCCAAATGTCCAAGGAACTTCTTGCAACGTTTAAATCGCCACAAATCAATATTGGCCCTTTTAAAGCTAAAACATGTTTTAAAAAAGCTTTATCCCAAGCGAGACGAAAATCAATCCGCTTAAGGTTTTGTTGGCTATTGGGAGTATAAACATTCACGAGAGTAAAGTTTTCAAAAACACAAGTAATGACGCGTCCTTCGTGATCGAGTTCTTCTTGCCCTAAGCCATAAATTACCTCTTGGGCTTGGTAGCGCGAGGCAATAAGTGTGCCCGAATAGCCCTTCCGTTCGGCTGCGTTGACGTATAAATAAGGATAAAGCTCTTCTGGAAGATCAATTTGATCCGCTGTCGCTTTAATTTCTTGAAGGCAGACTATATCGGCATCGAAAAAATCCAAAAGAGTTTCTAAGCCTTTTTTCTTCATTGCTCGATAGCCATTTACATTCCAAGTAATCAGTTTCATAATTTTCTCTTTTTTTCTTTTTTGTCTTCTTTTGATTCATCCAAATCAATAATCGTTGGATGTTGATGGGAATCCAGCAAGTCAAAATTAGCCTCTTTACACAAATAAATGGGTCGATGTTTGACTTCCAAATACGTCTTGGCCACGTATTGACCCAAAATGCCAATGGAAAGAAGCTGAATTCCCCCCATAAACATGATGACACAAATTAAAGAGGGCCATCCCGAAACGGGATCCCCAAAACACAAAGTTCGTACCACAATAAAGACAATCATCAAAAAAGCAGCCAAGGAAAAAACAATGCCTAGTATAGAAGCCAATTGTAAGGGAGCTGTGGAAAAGGAGACAATGCCACTTAGGGCATATTTAAACAGTTTCCAAAAAGACCACTTAGTTTCTCCTGCCGCACGTTCTACATTTTCATATTCCAACCATTTGGTATTGTAGCCAATCCAGCCAAAGATACCCTTAGAAAATCGATTGTATTCTGGCAACTCCAAAATGGCTTCTACAAAGGGCCGAGTCATCATCCGATAATCGCGCGCACCATCCACCATATCTACATCAGACATCTTATTCATCAAGCGATAAAACTGATGAGCAAAAAAAGAACGAATGGGTGGTTCCCCTTTACGCGTCACGCGGCGCGTGGCACAGCTATCATAGCCTTCCACTTCAATCGCTTCGACCATCTCTTTGAGAAGCTCGGGTGGATCTTGTAAATCTGCATCCATAATGACGCAAAGATCCCCACTTGCGTTTTTAAGTCCAGCGTAAATCGCTCCTTCTTTACCAAAGTTACGCGCAAAGGAAATGTATTTGAAGCGCGGATCTTGTTGGGCGACACTACGAAACGCCTCAAGCGTTTTATCCTTCGAGCCATCGTCGATCAATAAAAACTCAAAGTCATGATCAGGAAGGGTCAAAGACGCTTGAATTAAGGCGGGGTATAAAAGGGGGATCATTTCTTGTTCATTATAACAAGGAACGATAATACTAATTTTAGACATGAGTAAATCACCTTATCCAAAAAAGTATAACAGCCTACTTCTTGGTCAAAAACGATTGGACAGAAAAATTTTAGGGATTTTTGAAAAGAAGAAATTCAAAACAGAGAAAAGAGCTTCTTATTGGAAGACCTCATTTAAAAATTTGCGATAATAGAAGATATGACCAAACAACTCAATTCCTTTGCTAAAAAAGTGCTCCAAGCGATTCCCTATGATCCCATTCATTTTGAAGAAGTCCTAACTCCAAGTAAACTTTCTCCTATTTCCCAAGCGCCGATGATGCAAGCTTTCGTCAAGCGGATGCAGCAAGCGCTTGAAAAAAAAGAGAAAGTGTTAGTGGCGGGAGACTATGATTGCGATGGGATGATGGCTACGGCTATTTTCGTTCAAGGCTTACAAGCTTTTGGTCTTTCAACTGGCTTTTATATTCCCAATCGCTTAAAAGAGGGATATGGCCTCTCGGCGCAAACAGTACAAATAGCTGCCGATAAAGGCTATTCTCTTATCATTACTTGTGACAACGGCGTTCGGGCTGAGCAAGCGCTCTTAAAAGCCAAAGAATTAGGAATCGAAGTCATTGTAACTGACCATCACCTCATGCCTGAGCATGTAGAAGCCCAAATCATCGTTCACCCTACTACTTTAGAAGAGCCATTTTATTCGCTTTGTGGAGCCGGTATCGCTTTAGAATGCATGCGCGCTTTAGAGCAAGATGAGGAGCGATTTTATATATGGGCTGCGATGGCTTCAATTGCTGATTGCATGGAAGTGTTTGGACAAACCCGTGCCATCATTCAAAAAGGCTTAGCTTTATTCAATCTTCAAGGAGAGCCCCATCTTGATCCTTTCGTACGGTCGAAACCCATTTCCGAACGCGATGCAGCCTTTCAAATCGTTCCAAAGATCAATGCGGTAGGGCGCTTAGCCGATCGCGCCAAAGCCAATACGTTTGTACAGTACTTAGCCTCTAATAATCCTAAGCAGATTTCGCATTATGCCAATCAAGTTTGTGAACTCAACCAAGTGCGCCAACAACTCACTGAACAAGTGTATGGCAAAGCCCAACTCTTCATCAAACCCTTCCACCCCATATTGATGGCCTATGATCCCTCTTTCCATGAAGGCATCATCGGCTTAGCAGCTGGTCATCTGACTACCCAAAGCGCTAAACCAGCCATTGTTTGTACTCTCAGTGAACAAGGCTATAAGTGCAGTATGCGCGCTCCAGAAGGGTTTCATTGTCTTGAATTTTTATCCGATTTTTCGGGATATTCTGCTCTTGGTGGGCATGCTCAAGCAGCCGGTTTTAGTATTCCAAGCGAAAATTGGAGTGCGTTTGAAGCCTACATTCAAAAACAAGGTCATGCTTATTCATGGGAGCCACAATTGAGCGTTCCTTTGGACATTGAAATCGAGGATTTAACTGTAGAAAACATTCATGCGCTCGATTCGCTTCGTCCTTTTGGCACAGGCTTTGAATTGCCTCTTTTTCGTTTACAAGATATTGACATTGTCAACGTCTACGATTTAAGTCAAGGCGCGCATCGAAAATTCTTTTTAAAGGGTGGAATTCAGGCTTTGCATTTTAATCAGAGTAGCACCCAAGCCGCTATTGATCCTAAAACGATTAAGGCTTTTATCGGTCGCCCTTCCATCAATGCATTTCGCGGAAAAGAAAAAGTTGACTTTTTAATCGAAGAAATTCAATACGTTTAAGTCGCGTTTATCTTTCCCTAAACAAAAAGGATGTTTGATAAAAATCGTTTTTTGGATCTGAAGAATCAGATGAAATAAAAATTTTTTAGAAGAAATCAATTTCTTAGGAAATAGAAATTTCATAATTTTATTGAAAAAAGCAAAAATATATAGCGATTCCAATCAAAACCAAGGAAAATTGGAGTAGAGATTACCCTAAATTGATTCAAGGGAAGGTATAGTGTTCCTTAAACTATAGTAAAAAATTAAAATGGGAACGCGCCAAAATACTTTAAGCGCTTCCCGTATTTCTCCAAGCGCACACATCTTCCCAATTCAAAACATTTTATTCGATAAAGTGTTCAGAAGGAGACCTTACGATGGATTTCACCACCCAAATTGCCTCAATTGAAAATTTCCCAAAACCAGGGATTACGTTTCGAGATATTACTCCCATTTTGGCTAATCCCGAAGCATTTCATGAGGTAATTTCCCAACTTACCCAAATTGCCAAAGATTTCGGTGCGACAGCAATTGTAGCGCCTGAAGCTCGTGGATTTATTTTTGCGATTCCTGTAGCCTTTGATGCCAAATTGCCTTTCATCCCTGTTCGAAAGCCGGGAAAATTACCAAGAGCTGTCATTGAAGAAAGTTATGCCCTCGAATATGGAACCGATTGTCTTCAAATGCATGTGGATGATTTGCCTAAGGGATCAAAAGTCTTAATCGTGGATGATTTATTAGCCACGGGTGGAACCGTAGAAGCCATCTCTCGTCTCATTAAACGGGCTGGTAGCGAGGTGGTTGGCTATGCCTTCGTTGTGGAACTCGACGATTTACATGGTAGAACCAAGCTCCAAGATGCCCCGATTCAAAGCCTTGTTCACTACAAGGGAGAATAAAAATAGGTGTGCCGACTTGCGAAAAACTGCGGGTCGGCACGCTTATTTTATATCCTGAGTCATCCCATTTCCGTGTCGTTTTCGTGATTAGAAAGGGTGAATCGCCACATGCCAGATAAAAAAAGCGTCACTATTGAGGAATGTTTTGATAACATCCGCACTTACATCAAAAAACCAGAAAACATCGAATTACTCGAAAGAGCATGGGCGTTCGCCCAAAAGGCTCATGCGGGACAATTTCGTAAATCGGGAGAACCCTATACCATTCATGTCATTCAAGTGGCTAACATTTTAGCTAGCTTGCATTGTTCTCCTAGCGTCATTGCGGCCGGACTTTTGCATGATACTTTAGAGGATTGCGAGTGGGTAACGCATGAAATGTTGGAGAAGGAATTTTCTCCTAAAATTGCTGAACTCGTGGAAAGTGTAACCAAGATCAATAACATGAAACACGAGTTCAAAAATGAAGAAGAATACCAAGCACGCAATCACCGTAAAATTTTTATGGCGATGGTCGCCGACATTCGAGTGGTTTTAATCAAATTGGCCGATCGCTTACACAATATGCGCACTCTTCAATATCAAAAACCCGAAAAACAAAAGAAAATTGCGCAAGAAACTCTTACCGTTTACGCTCCCTTGGCTCATCGTCTTGGGATTTCGCACATCAAAACGGAACTCGAAGATCTCTCCTTTAAATATCTTGAACCCGAAGAATACCAAAAAATAAAAGGGTTAGTTGCGGAACGCGAAGAATCGCGTAAAGCACAAATTCAAGAGATGATGACCGATATCGAGACCATCTTGCAATACCACTCTATTCCTTATCGCATCTTTGGTCGCTCCAAACACTTCTACTCCATCTATAAAAAGATGAAGACCAAAAATAAGCGCTTTGAAGAGATCTTGGATTTGCAAGCAATTCGCATCGTTACCGATACTCCTATGCATTGTTATGAAATCTTAGGCTATATTCATGCGACCTATCGTCCCATGCCAGGTCGCTTTAAAGATTACATTGCTATGCCCAAGAACAATCGATACCAATCGCTTCATACCACTGTTGTGGATCCGAGTAGTGGACATATTTTCGAAATTCAGATTCGAACGGAAGAAATGGACGAAGTAGCCGAACAAGGAGTGGCTGCTCACTGGTTTTACAAAGAAAATGGACCTAATCCTGACGATCATCAACCCATGCAACTCGAAGATAAGCTCTCTTGGTTCCGAGATTTTGCGATCATCACCGATGAGGACAACGAAGATCCGTTGGAATACACTCTGGCCATTCAAAAGGATATCTTTGAAGCTAATGTCTGTTGCTTTACCCCTCGTGGCGACATGATTGACTTACCGGCTGGATCTACTCCCATTGATTTTGCCTATCGCATTCATACTGAAGTAGGTCATATGGCTGTCGGAGCGCTTGTCAATAATGTCATGGTGCCGCTCAATACCATTTTGAAGACTGGCGATATCGTTCAAATTAAAACAAGTAAGCTTTCCAATGGCCCTTCTCGCGATTGGTTGAACGTGGTACAAAGTCCACATGCACGTAGCAAGATTCGCCAATTTTTCCAGAAAAAGGATCAAGCTGAGCGTAAAGAAGCTCTTCGTGCCGGCCAAAGCATTTTAGAAAGTGAACTCAAAAACAACCATTTAGAGCCAAATGTTTTAAAACGAGAACCGAAAAAGCTCGAGATGGTTCTTGCTGGCCTTCCTTATCGCAATTTGGAAGAATTACTCGTGGCCATTGGAACCAAGCAACTTTCTCCGACCACCATTATTGCTCGTCTTCAAATGAGCGATGCCTTCTTTGATCATTCGAGCAATGAAGAAATCATTAAGCGCTTTACTCCTGCAGAACCAAAGCGAAAAGTCGCTGATTGTGGCATTAGTGTGGCTGGTATTGATTCCATTCAAGTGTCCTTGG
>JAAVAY010000036.1 GCA_014803815.1 Allobaculum sp.
TGGCGATGTTATAGACGATAGGATATCCAAAGAGAACGGGTTCGTTGATGTTAAAGATTCCAGGAACAATCGATAAATTGGCTACGTTTCGTGTGGCGGAATTACGTCCTACAATAAAGGTCGCAATCAATAAGCATAACGTGCATCCCGATCCTCCGATCAACCCAAAGGAGGTAACTTGGGATACGTTAATCACATTTGGAATCGCTTCATGGGCCGCATAGGCTGCGATGTTTTCTTGGATGTTGATGATGAGAAGTGGTTCCAAAATGGAGGAGTAGATGACAGATTGGTGGATTCCAAACAGCCATAATAAGTTGCCCAGTGTATATAAAATAATGGTACCCCAAAGGCTTGTTCCTACACTTTTAAGTGGTGTTTGGATGAAATCTTTGATGAGCGTGATTAAGTCGGTTCCCCACATCCCAAGCAGAGTGGCTAAAATGGCAAAGAAGGCCAAAGCAAGCATGACAGGGATCAAAACGTTAAAGGATTTTCCAACTGCAGGGGGGACTTGATTTCCTAAGTTAATTTGTAAAGCTTTCACGCAAGAAAGCTTGATGTAGAGTTCTGAAATCGCAAGACCGATTAAAATGCCTCCAAACATTCCACCAGTGCCCAGATTGTTGTAGGTCAAAACTCCACTAAAAATATCGGCTACTGGGGTTTCAGCTACTGAGGTGAGTTCCACTTGCATCGGCATCATCACCACGACTCCGGCCATCGCCACAATGGCAGTGGATAGGGGATTGTCAAAATCACGATTGACCGAAAGGCTATAGCCAATCGTAGCTGCGATCAGAAGGCCTGAAATATTTAGAGTGCCATTTACGAGGGCGTTGCCCCAATATTGAACACTGGTCAGTGTGTCTCCTGAAAAGATCCACGTAAATACCGTGTTGTTTAACAAGACAGCAATACCAGCCAAAATGTAGAGAGGCATAATCGTCGCAAAGGCATCGCGCAAGGTTCGTAAATACAGAAGGTTTCCAAATTTAGCGGCAAAATCAGCAAATTTTTGAATGAAACCGTTTTGTTGAGCCTGTTCCATAAGTTTTCTTTCCTTGGGATGACGATTCATCCTGTTTAAATTCGTTTATCTTTTGAATTGTGTTAAATCTAGTGATTATTCGTTGTTTTCAAGACTAACTGTGTTCGTATCGCTAATTGTTTTAAACCAATGACCAGACTTTTTAATGGTGCGCTTCTGATCATTGAGATCAATGCCGATAAATCCATAGCGATTTTTATAGGCATTATTCCAGCTCCAACAATCGAAGGCTGTCCAAGGATGATAGCCAAAACAATTGCTTCCTTCTTGTATCGCTTGATGCAACTTGCCCAAATGCTCTTTATAAAAATCAATGCGATAGTCGTCGTCGATGGATCCATCGGCGTTTTTATATTTCTCTTCGCCTTCTACGCCCATACCATTTTCCGAAACAAACCACTTAATATTTCCATATTGATCTTGAACGGTTTTAGCAATGTCGTAGATCGCCTCAGGATAAATTTCCCAACCACGGTAAGGATTGATACGCGCTTCGGGCCATTCGTACTCGGAAAAATAGCGATCTGGCATCCAATCGGGGTATTTATCCTTATCTTCAGGCGCTTTAGCCCGCTTGGGATGGTAGTAATTCACCCCTAAAAAGTCCACTGGAGAATTGGCAATCAGTTCTAATTCCTCAGGACTATCTTGCCAACGTACTCCATCTTTCGTAATGATCTCTACTAATTCTTGAGGGAATTCACCTTTAACAGCAGGATCTAGGAAACTGCGGTTAAAGAAGAGATCTGCAAAATGAGCCGCCTTGACATCGGCTTCATCTTGGGAGCGAGGATAGGTAGGAGTGAGATTCAAAATGATTCCAATTTCTCCCTTTTTTCCCATCTCTTTATAGGCTTGAATCGCTTTAGCACTTGCCAGATTGATGTTGTACATTACTTGCAAGGCTTCTTTTCCTTTTCCCACATACTTCGGATAGTGGAATCCATAGAGATATCCCGCTTCTGGAATCACCATAGGTTCGTTAAAGGTGGTCCAATACGAAACATCTTTACCGAAAAGATCAAAAGCTGTGCGAGCAAATTTTTCATAGAGGTCGACTACGTGTTTATTCTCCCAGCCCCCATACTTCTCCAACAGTTCCGCTGGTAAATCGAAATGGTGCAGATTGAGAATCAATTCAATTCCGTTTTTCTTGGCTTCCGCGATCAAATTTTTATAAAAAGCCACTCCTTCGGGATCAGGTTCGCCTGTTTCCAAATCCTTGATGAGACGGCTCCATTGAATGGAAGTACGAAAAGAATTGAGTCCAATTTCTTTCATGAGTTTAAAGTCTTCAGGGTAGTGATGATAAAAATCACTGGCTACATCAGGCCCCACACCATCGAAGAAATCATTTCGTGCCTTTCGATACCAGAGATCCATGACATTTTCATGTCGCTTTCCATACCAACCTTCCGTTTGAGGACCGCTACTTGCTGCGCCCCACCAAAAGTTTTCAGGAAATTTAAGATCCTGTTTCATTTTTTGTAGCTACTCCTTTCTTTTGATAGCCCTATCATAACTCTTTTCTTTAAAATGTCTAGTCAATTTCAATAAAAATTTATTCTTTATATAAAAATGTTTTCACATATTTTTAAAATTTAGATTGAAAATAGTCTTGAATTGAAGTTGATCTATAAAATAAAAACTATTTTTTATCTTTTTAATCTATTTTTAAATTTCAGAGTTCTTTTTTCTTTCTAGTAAAAAATTGAAATNTCTAGATTTTTTTANTTTCAGTCNATATTTCAAAAAAATATAAAAGCTCTCTTCTTGCCTTTGAAAGAAGAGAGAAAAATTGGAAGAAAAAGAAAGATTTTTTTAATCGTTCTTTTCTTTTTGCTCGAATATTTGGGGAATTTTTATTTCCATCTTTTTCTAAGAAAAGAACGTGTAAAAATAAAATAAAAAGTTTCTTTAAAGNAAGNGNTCATTCAAGNGGANAAAGGAAAAGGNTATGAAATATATTTTTGTCACTGGCGGTGTTGTTTCTGGACTCGGCAAGGGCATTTCGGCTGCTTCAATTGGCCGCCTTTTAAAGGCGCGTGGCTATAAAGTCACAGCGCAAAAATTAGATCCTTACATTAATGTCGATCCAGGCACGATGTCTCCCTATCAACATGGAGAGGTCTTTGTTACAGATGATGGTTTAGAGGCTGATCTTGATTTAGGCCATTATGAGCGCTTTATTGATGAAAATTTACATCAATATTCTAATCTCACCACTGGAAAAGTATATTGGAACGTTTTAAATAAAGAACGAGAAGGAAAATACTTAGGTCAAACTGTTCAAGTTATTCCTCATATTACCGATGAAATTAAAAATTTTGTGATGTCAGCTGGAAAGATGAGTGGAGCAGATGTCGTCATTACGGAAATCGGGGGAACTATTGGTGATATCGAATCCCAACCTTTTTTAGAGAGCATTCGTCAAGTGGCTTTAGAGGCGGGTCGTCAAAATTGCCTCTTTGTTCATGTCACCTATATTCCCTACTTATCAGGATCAAAGGAATTTAAATCCAAACCCACACAACATTCCGTAAAAGAACTTCAAAGTTTTGGAATTCATCCTGATCTCATCATTGCTCGGTGTGATGAAGCCATTCCTCAGTCTGTACTCGATAAAATCTCGCTTTTTTGTAACGTCGAGCCACAAAGTGTTTTTGAAAATAAGACACTTGATTCTCTTTATGAAGTGCCATTGATGTTGGAAGATCAAAATATTGCTCCCATCATTTGTCAAAAATTGGGTTTAGAAGATCATGAACCCGATCTTCAAGACTGGAAAGAAATGGTTGAACGCATTCACCGAGCCGATCAAAAAGTCACCATTGGATTGATTGGCAAATACGTTCAATTGCACGATGCCTACTTATCCGTAGCCGAAGCCTTACACCATGGTGCCTTTGAAAACGGAGTGGATCTTGAGATCAAATGGATTGACTCGGAAAACCTTGAAAACTTAGAGGAAGTATTTGAAGGTCTTGATGGAGTCATTGTTCCTGGCGGTTTTGGGGGACGTGGTATTGAAGGAATGATCCAAGCAGCGAGTTATGCTCGTACTCATAACGTGCCTTATCTTGGCATCTGTTTAGGCATGCAAATTGCAGCGATTGCTTTTGCCCGCGATGCTCTTGGGTATGATGATGCCAACTCCTTTGAGTTTGATGAGGAATCCAAACACACCATCATTGACTTTATGGCCAACCAGTCCAAGGATATTAAAAAGGGAGGAACGATGCGCTTAGGCGGATATCCCTGTCACATTCACGATGGCACGTTATTGCATGATTTATACCAAGCGGATCATACAAGAGAACGCCATCGCCATCGCTTTGAATTCAATAACTTATATCGTCGTGAATTTGAAGATCATGGTATGACCATTAGTGGAACAAGTCCCGATAATTCTTTAGTCGAAGCCATTGAGTATCCAGATCATCCCTTTTATGTAGGGGTGCAATACCATCCCGAATTCAAATCGCGCCCCAATCGACCTCACCCTCTGTTTTCTGGTTTAGTGCAAGCAAGCCTAGAAAATGCTAAAGCCAAAGCAGAAAGCAACGGAGCTATTGAAAAGATTGAAATTTTAACCTTTTAATTAACTTTTTGAGCCTTCTTTCTTCTATCTTTTCTGTTAATGAGTAGGATAGATTTAAGAATAAGCCATGAGTCTTGGCTTATTGGAGGAAGAATTCATGAGATCACGTGTATTAGCGGCTTTAGCTTTAGCCAGTACTTTATTAGTGGGATGTTCTAGTGGAACAGACGACACTTCTAAAGACGATGGAGCTGTAAGCAACACTGCGTATGTCGAAACCGATGATGGTGAAATTAAAGCGACTGTTACCAAAAAAGATGGAAAAGTAACTGCCGTTGAAATCGATGAAACCACTTCTGATGGGGATTCCAAAAAAGAGCTTGGAAATGACTATGGCTTAAAAGACAAATCGGGTATTGGAAAAGAATGGAACGAACAAATTCAATTCTTGGAAAATTACTTGGTTGAACATGGTATTGATTCCGTTAAATTAAATTCTGATGGCTATGCGGAAGAAGAAGATGTAAAAACGGGATGCACAATTAACTTAAAACAAATCATGGAAGCTGTGGATGCAGCAGACGCAAAATAAAACCAAAAAAGGAGTCTCTCAAATTCTGAGAAACTCCTTTTTTCTTTGGTTATAAAGTTTGATGCGCTTTACAAAGCGCTGAGTCCTGCATATTGAGCTTTTAACATATTTTTAGCCCATGTTTCATAAAACGTAGATAAAAAGTGAATGCCATCAGGAGCATAGATCGGAGCATTGCCATTATCCGCTAAAGAGGAATTATCCACATATGTCCAACCATTGCGTTCACACATCTCTTTAATTTGGCGGTTAAAATCATCCACTTTATCCCACCGAGGCGCAGCGGCAATAGCAGCAGGAGTAGGGTCAATGATCGAATTGACCACAATTTTGGAATTTGGGGATCTTTCTAAAAGCGCTTGGATGTTACGCTCATAGACGGTTTGATACCCATTATCTCCTTCCTCACGTCCGATGTCTAATCCCATATCGTTTACACCATAGGATAGGTAAATAACTTTTGGCTGAGTTGCGCCGATGGTGTCCAGATATTCCGTAATGTTATTGATGGTATATCCCGCTTCAGCTAAAACTTGGTTTTCCGGTAAGAAGCCATAGCTTTTAAAACCATACACCCGAGAATCTCCCATGATAACCGCATCTTTAAAAAGGGTCCAAACCGACCCAATGCCTTCATTCACGTTGTTAAAGCGCGTAAGGGCATCTTGGCGATTTCGTTCATCTACCCGAGAATTGATTCCTGCTAAATCGCTATTTTCTTGCGTGGTTAAAAAATCAAGTCCCGCCTTCATCGTTCCTTGACGTACTTGATCCTTGTAATACCAAACACCTCCAAGAATTCCCACTAGAATGAGGGGAACGATCCAAAGGACAATACGTCCCCAAGATCTTTTTGAACGAGCTTTGGGATTCGATTTAGGCTTACTTTTAGGAGCAGATGAGGACACACTTACCTTAGAGGTTTTTTTATTGGAAGAGCGCTTTTGAGTTTTTGGTAATTGCTTTTTCGGTGTAGCCATACTCATCTCCTTCTCTTTTGATAAGAGCTATCTTTTATAAAAATTGATTCTTCTCTTGAGGATCGTAGGGAAAAAAGCTTATAGGCTTTTGGTAGAAGGAGCTAGAGGGCCTCAATTTGGGCACGAAGCATATTAATGGCCCATAGTTCGTAAAAATACGAATAAAAGTGAATGCCATCTCCTTCATAAACCGAAGCATTTCCATTGTCACAAATTTCATCGTTGTTGACATATACCCATCCATTGCGCACACACATTTCCTGGAGTTGTCGATTGTATTCAGGAACATTTTGCCAAATAGGATTGGCGTTAGTGAGCCAAGTTGCAGTAGGAATGATGGAATTGACAACAATTTTTGAATTGGGCGAAACAGCTAATAACTCTTGAATGAATTCTTCCATCATGGATCCATACCCATTTTCTTCTTGCATGCCAAGCCCATGTAAAACATCGTTAATTCCAAACGAAATATAAATCACTTCTGGCAAAGCTTGTTGTATACGACTTGTAAAGTCAGGAATAGTTAAACAACTGGTCCCAATTTGGGCCCAAACAATTGTCTCAGGTAAAAATCCAAATTCGGAAAATCCCTTTGGTCTAGAATCACCTAAAATAATAGAATTTCCAAATAAAGGCCAAATGGACGTTTCTTGATTGATAGTATCATCTAAAGCCGCATTTAATTTAGCTCGTTTTTCTTCTCTATTGCGCACTTCAAGTTTTGTGCTAAGAGCTTGAATATCTGTTTGGTCTAAGTTAACAAGATAATTTGTTCCTTCTCGTAAGCTAGATTGATTAGACAAAATGGATGTGAGCGTAATGCCACCCACAATGCCTAAGACACCAACGCAACTTAGAATCCATAGGGTAGCGCGACGAGCGATTGGCTTAGATCGCTTTTTCGAGTCGCTTTTTTGAGTGCTCATTGTAGTGTCATTCTCCAAAATATATAGAATGTGAAGCAAGCCCACATCCCTTNATTATCCAACTCGCCATAATTTNTGAAGTTGGAATTTGCATCCTAAATCATAGCGAAAAGTTCAAGAAGCTGAAACCACTCTATGAGATTAAAGCGATTTCTCGCTTTTTATTTTTCTTAAACGAAAAAGTTCCTCCATTGACGTACTTGAGACTAATTTAGAAAATCTGAGTATTTTTGAGAGTTTTAAAATGAAAAGCANTTTCNCTTTTAAAGCNATTTTCTCTTGAGNACGATCTTTCTTGAAAGCCTTGCGAAAGAAGATGAAAAAGAAAAAATGCAAGTTTAGATCACTTTAGAAAAAGAAAAAGTCTATTTTGAAGAAGACTTCGGTATGATGGAAGGTGCTTCCTAATTAATATTTATTTATTGAAGAAAATGGTCTATCTTCCCCCTTTAGGAGCCAAACGTGGCTATTGATTATAAGATCCTTATTTTCTTATAGATTTGTGCTTGAATGCCAATCGGATCTTTTGTATTAGACTCTTTTGGATAGGAAGCAAGACGCATGTACTTTCTTAATAAATCCCGAAAAGGCTATCTCACAGAAAGGAGGTTCCGGATTCCCTTTCACGAGTCAAGGGGTTCCATCCTAAGATTTATGAAAAACTCTCGAAATCCGTATCTATGGATACAATGCCTGTTATTAGCGGGACTGTTTCTTTTTTTATCAACTTTTATTTTAGGCGGAAAGATTAATTCTTCGACTCCTTTTGAGTATGTGGAACAAAGTATCTTGAGTGCTGTGGATCAAAGTCTGTATCCCAAACAAGACAATCAAAAATTACGGCGCTACTTGAATTTAGATCCTGCCCAAGCACTCAATATTTCTTTTTATCGACTCGATGATGCCATGTCAGCTAATGAAATCGTATTGGTTCAATTCGATCCCGCGAGTGCTGATGTTTTTGAATCGGCGATTATCACGCGTAAAGATTCGCAAGAACAAATCTATGAAGGCTATGCTCCAGAACAAGCAGAGCTCATGAAAAATGCGCTCATTGACATGGAAGAAAATTATGCTTTGTACTATGTAGGATCCAACACGGAGCAAGTCAAAGAAGCCTTTCAACAGGCTTTGAAGGAGAACTAATATGCAGCTGACCGATATTGTCTTTTTGATTGGCTTTTTTCCAATCACCTTTGGCTTATATCAGTTGTTGTTGCGAGCAAAGGTAAAAACAAAAACGCTGAATCTCTTTCTATTGATTGTTTCGCTTTTCTTTTACGCTTGGGGTTCACTTCAATCATTTTTTATTTTGATCTTTGTCTTGTTGTGGAACTGGGTGACGGCCAAATCCTTAGCCTATGAGGAAGAATCTCCTTTAGCTCCTCAAAGCAAAAAACGCAAACATGTGCTTTGGTTTGGAGTGGGAGTCAATTTATTTGTTCTTTTCATTTATAAATATTTTGTTTCTTGGATTGGTGGCTTATTCCATTTGTTTGGCGTCTCCCTTGCCTTACCAGCTTTTCCTTTGCCAATCGGTTTATCGTTTTACATCTTCTCAAGTCTTTCCTATGTCTTTGATGTGTATTACTACAAAGCAGATCCCTGCTCTTTAGTAGACTTTGGCCTTTTTACTGCTTTTTTCTCTCGCGTCAATATGGGGCCGGTAGGACACTATGCCCAATTCAAAGATCAACTCGATAACCATCCGGTAAGCCAAAAGCTTAAACGAGAAGGAGCGGCGCTTTTTTTACAAGGCTTGATTTTTAAAGTTATGTTAGCCAATAACTTTGCACTCGTCTTTTCCACTATGGCTTCCAATACGACTTGGCTAGGTAATCTCATCTATGGATTCGCCTATTTCTTCGAATTGTATTTTGACTTTTGTGGTTATTCCCGTATGGCGCGAGGAATGGCTTGCTTTTTCGGTTTTCGCATTGGACGCAACTTTAATCAGCCGTATCAAGCCACATCCGTCCAGGATTTTTGGCGCCGGTGGCACATTTCACTAACAGATTGGTTTCGGGATTATGTTTATATTCCTCTTGGGGGAAATCGTGTTTCCCAAAACCGCTGGATTTTAAATATTTTAACGGTTTGGCTTTTAACAGGAATTTGGCATGGGTCGACTTGGCCATTTGTTTTTTGGGGTCTTTATCAAGGGGGCCTGATTTTATTGGAACGCTTTGCGCTCAATCAGACGCTTCAAAAACTTCCCGGATTTTTACAACACACTTATGTAGTGGTGGCTCAACTCATAGGCTGGACATTTTTTTCCTCCGCCACTCTAGGAGTGGCTCTTTCCCATTTAGGGCGCTACCTTTTTATTGGTGTGAGCGGTGTTTTTGACAATGCTGCTTGCTTTACTCTTTTAAGCTCTTTGGGACTCTTTGCGATGGGAATTTTCTTATGTACTCCACTTCCAAGCAAACTCGCCCAACGCTGGTCTTCTTTCCTTGGAGGAAATTCCAAGGGACTAGTTGGCGCTCTCGGCTATGGTTTATGCTTTTTAATCTGTTTAGCGATGTTGATTTCTCAAACCTCGCAAACGTTCTTATATGCTAACTTTTAGAAAGGAGAATGAAGCATGAGTCAAAAACCAACCCAGTCCGGCAGTAGTCGCTACTGGAAATACTTATCGACGATGTTAGTCTATCTTCTTTCTTTTTTATTCGTAATAAATCTTATTATGCCGGATGCTACCTATTCTGTGGTAGAAAATCGGCCATTAAGAAGTTTTCCAAGTCCTACCATTGGAACGGTAGTGGATGGAAGCTATGGCTTAGAAGTAGAAAGCTATGCCTCTGATCAATTCGTTGGACGAAATTTTTTGTTCCATATTAACTATTTGGTCCGAAAGCTTAGTGGTCAAAGAGAAATTGATGAAGTCTTCCTTGGACATGGAGCTCTTTTACAACAAAATTCCTTGCCTGCCCCTGGCTTTTTGGAAAACCAAATTAATGTGATCAATCAATTTGCTGGTTTAACAGGAATTCCCACCACTGTTTTAGTGGCTCCTTCAGCGGCTACTATTCAACCTTCAAAATTGCCCATGATGGCGCCTGTAAATGATGTGACTGGGAGTTTGGATATGTTATACAACGGCTTAGGTACCCTAAAAACCGATGTTCGCAAAACCTTACAGGATCATGCACAGGAATATATCTTCTATCGAACAGACCATCACTGGACAAGCCAAGGGGCAAAATTAGCAGCTATTGAATTGATGGGAACCTTTGGTCAAAGTATTAACTCAGAAGAATTTGACTCCTACAAAGTCTCAGATCATTTTGAAGGGACTCTTGCTTCTAAAACTGGTTCGGTGAATTTAAAGGATGATATCTATATTTGTCCTGATAAGAAACGAACAGAATACATTGTAACTTGGGGTGATGGATCCAAAACCGCTAGCATTTATGATCGGGCTGCTTTGAATCAAAAAGATCAATACGAATTGTTCTTAGGTCGTAACCAATCTCTTGTCCACATTGAGACGTTGTCGGAATCCCAAGAAAACTTATTGATCTTCAAAGACAGTTATGCCAACAGCATGATTCAATTTTTGATTCCGTATTACCGCAATATTTATATTGTCGATCCGCGTTATTATTATGACGATCTCGCTTTTTTATTGGCTATAGGGGAAATTACCCAGTGCGCCTTTATCTTCTGTGGGAATACATTCTTTACTGATTCCTCTTTACAAGATGTATTGAATCCCTACATCACTGAACTAGCAGCTGCTCAAGCACCAGCTGAAGATCAAGCGGCAACCTAATCCTATATCTATCTTGAAAAGGAGCTTTAACGCTATGCGTTATCGCTCCTTTTTTAGGTCTTGACCAAAGAAACACTGAATATAAACGTTTTCCTTTCCTAATTTTTAGGAATGAGACTAAAACTAAGATTAAATGAAGCGAAAAAGTGAATTTAGGAAGTTTAAGAACTTCCTTGATTTGAAATTCATGTATAATAAATAGAAATGAGTTAAAAATTTATAAGTGTTTTTTAACTCCTCGTGAAATATTTAAAAATATTCACAAAAGTGCTTGCGCGAATCATTTCTGCATGGTACTATATCTAAGCGTTAAGGGAACGCGCTTCCTAAAACGCCTAACAGCCTTTATCTAAGTCATTTATTAACTCTTGTGATGAAATAAATTTTCTTCACAATAACGCTTGACTTCGATAATTCTCGCTGTTAAACTAAATGAGTCTTGTGAAGGAATGAATTCCCTTCACATTATCGCTCTTTGAAAATTCAATTACAGACAATCGAATTCAACGTCGATTCTTTTATTTACTTCAATCACTACATTCAAAAACGCTAAAGCGTTTGAGTCA
>JAAVAY010000037.1 GCA_014803815.1 Allobaculum sp.
CGCTAAAAATCGACTTTCAAAAGACAGAAAAGCGAAATTGTGATAAGTTAAGATTCTTAATAGAACTTCAAAATGGTCCATAAGGTCTGGCCGAAAAGACATAAGAAGAGGTTCGGCCCTGGAGGAATTATATGAGTAAAGTTTCAATTCTAGCGGCCAAAAGTGCCGCTCGATTGTTATCGCTAGCAGGACGAGGCGGATCTCTGCCTGGAACCATCGCTCTCAAATTGGATCCCAATACCCTTTCTTCCCTTCGATTTAATGGAATCATCATTTTGGTTACGGGAACCAATGGCAAAACCAGCACAGCCAATATGATTGCGAGTACCTTTGAAAAGGCGGGATTGAAAGTCGTTTCCAATCGCAAAGGCGACAACTTAAAAGCTGGCATTACCTCCGTTCTTTTACAAAATGCTAACGCCAAAGGCGAGGTAGATGGAAATGTGATGGTGCTCGAAGTGGATGAACTCAATATTCGCCATGTCTTACCCTATTTGCCCGTCCACGCTTTGGTGGTGAATAACTTCTTTCGTGACCAGCTCGATCGAGCGCGCGAAATGGAACAATTGATCGAAACCATTGAAAATGTCCTACCCGATTACCAAGGCTTACTCATTCTCAATGGCAACGATCCCAACACTGTGCGCTTAGCTTTAAAAGCCCCCAAGGCTAAGGCGATTTATTATGGCATTGAAGAAAATCAATACTCCTTTCATCAAGCCAAAGAAGCTAGTGAAGGGAAATTTTGTCCTGTGTGCCAAACCCGTTTAGAATACGACTATTATCAATACTCCCATATCGGGAAATTCCATTGTCCCAATTGTGGATTTCAAACCCCCACTTTGGATGTTGAACTCAAGGATGTCAATTTAGACGATCAAACCTTCCTCTATAAGGGCCATACGTATAAAGGGCCGTATGAAGGCATGTATTCAATGTATAACTACGCCGCCGTGCTTGGAATACTCAGCACCTTTGAAGACATCGAACCGTTCTTTGCCAAGATGTTAGAAGATGCGCCCCATCCCGCTGGACGAAACGAGCGCTTTGAAAGGGATGGTAAAACGATCATCTTAAACTTGATTAAAAACCCAACAGGAGCCAACGAAGTCATGAAAGTTATTGAAAGAGATGACTCCAAAAAAGCGATTGTCATTGTCTTAAATGATCATGAACAAGATGGAACGGATGTATCTTGGATTTATGATACCCAATTTGAAAAGTTCATGAACGATCAAACCCAAGTGGTGATCTGTACAGGAACTCGAGCCGGGGATATGGCGTTACGAATGTTTTATGGTGGATATCAAGGAAAGATGGAAATTGAGTCCAATTTGGAACAAGCCATTCAAAAAGGACTTGATCAAGCCGATACGGTCTACGTAGTGGCCACCTATACCGCTTTGCTTCCTAGTCGTAAAGCCATTCATAAGATTCATTCTAACCACTAGGCTTATTCAAAAGGGAGAGCAAAAAGAGAGGTCAGACCTCTCTTTTCGTTTTAGGCTCAGCGCTATCTCTTTCTAAGGAATAAAAACTTGAAAGCTTCAATAGAAAGGAAGGCAAAATATATGGAAAATGGGAAACAAGACGATCAAAATCGTCCATCCAACTTTATCCTGAAAACCGCTTGGATGTATCACGATATCATGGATCTCTATGGCGATAAAGGAAATATCATGACGCTTTCAAAGCGAGCTAAAGCACGAGATATTGATTTTCAAGTGACAACGGTTGGTATCGGCGAAAAAGCTGATCTTTCTTCTTTTGATTTAGTCTTCATGGGTGGAGGAGCCGATAAAGAACAAGAAGCGTTGATTCCTGATCTTTTAAGCCGCAAAGAAAACATTGAAAAAGCATTGCAAGAAAATACTTTTTTTCTTTTGATCTGTGGTGGCTATCAACTTTTTGGTCAATACTACGAAACCGCCGATCATCATCAAGTCAAAGGATTACAATTTGGTGAGTATTACACGACCACTGGCGAACAAAGATCACGCTGCATTGGGAATGTCATTGTGGATGCTGATCTGGATGGTCGAATTATGCGCTTAGTGGGCTTTGAAAACCATGGTGGACAAACTCAAAATGTTATCTACCCTTTAGGTAAAGTGGTTCATGGCTTTGGCAATGCCTTTCAAGCGGGTTACGAAGGGTATTACGATGGACACATTTTAGGCACCTATTTACATGGCCCCTTACTGCCCAAAAATGGGGAATTGGCCGATTTTGTGCTCACCAAAGCGCTTCAAAAACGATATCCTGATTTTCAATACGAAATGCTGGCTCCTTTAGAAAACCCTTGGGAAAAATCCGCCCGTCAAGCGCTTTTAGAGCGCTTTAATTTGAGTGAGCGGGCCTAATCCCACTGAGCTTTCCTTGTCTTTCAAGGGAGGCAAACCGTACAATAAAGCCATAACGGCCGCCAGGGACTTCCCATCACTGCGGTTATTAGGAGAAAGGATATGTATATATGAATCGTTTAGCCGATAAAGTGGCCATCATCACTGGCGGTAGCTCTGGAATTGGAGCCGAAACAGCGCAATTGTTTGCAGAAGAAGGGGCAAAAATTGTGATTGCCGCTCGTCACAAAGACCGCCTTGAAAAAATGGCTAAGGATTTAGCTGAAACAGGAACTGAAGTTTTGGCTATTCGCTGTGACATTGCCAATCCCGATGATGTCAAACGTCTGGTAGGGCAGACGATCACGGAATTTGGTCAAATTGATATCTTGGTCAATTGCGCTGGGCTTTTAGAAAGCGGCTTGCGCCCTGTATATGAAGCTTTAGATGATGATGTAGACGATATCATCGATATCAACCTAAAAGGAACGCTCTTTGTGTGTCGGGAAGTGTTAAAGGTTATGAAAGATACTCAACGCGGGGCCATCGTCAACGTCGCCTCTTTATCTGGCCAAACAGGAGCCGGTGCTTCGGTGTTTGCGAGTGCCAATGGCGGAATCATTGCCTTAACCAAGCACATCGCGTTTCGCTTTACAGGCACGAATATCCGCGCTAATGTCATCTGCCCAGGAAACACCGCTACACCGATGACAGTTGGACAAGATTTGCATAATTTAAACTTGGAAATGATTCAAGCGATGCGCAATCACTTAGACTTTTCCGCCCCTGTGGCCAATCCCATTGACATTGCTAACATCGCCCTCTTTTTAGCTAGCGATGAAGCCAGTGCCTTAACAGGACAAGTCCTTGTGGCCGATTTTGGAACGTCCCTCTAGCTAACAAAAAAGCATTCCCTAAATCCTAGAAGGGAATGCTTTTTTGTTAGCCAAGAGCAAGGGAAGATTCCAATTGTTTAGAACGTTTACGGCTGCTCGAAAGATGCCCTTGTTGGAAGGCTTGAATTTGATATACGCCATAGAGCTTACAACAAACTGCTTGTAAGACGTCGACCATTAACGCTTTTTCCCAAGTGGGGTTTTGGAAAAAGTCATCATGAACTTGTTCTTGACGAAATACTTGATGCAAAATCTCTTCAAACACGCTCGCAAATCGATTGAAATCCTCTTGAATTTGTTGATTGGACTCCATAGAAGAGTAAATCGTGATCAAAGCGGAAATTTCTTGGAGTGAAAAGCTTTGCTTCAACACCATCACGACATACAAAAACGCCAAATGATACGCTTTATATTTTTTCTTTTGCGGCGGTTTGACAATCGAATTTTTCACATAATTGTTGATCATGCTTGGGGTAAGGCAAGGCTTTTCTTGATCAAAATAAAGCGGAGCAAGCCAATGATTTAAGATTTCTACGACTTGATCCATGTACAGATGAATTTCGGGAAAGGCATCCCATCGCGGAGCCTGATAGTTCAATAAATCGTCCAAAATTTTTTGAGAAGAGGGCATAGGTTTATTGTAGTCTACTTCTTCCTTTTACGAAAAATTTGCAGGAAATTATTGTTCTAAATCGATGTGATCCTTTTCGTTAATCAGACGCACAGGACGACAAGGATTGCCCATAGCTAAGGTATTGGCGGGAATGGCTTTCGTGACTACACTCCCCGCCCCGATGACGCAATTGTCGCCAATGGTGACTCCTGGCAAAACGATGACACTCGCTCCAAACCAAACATTGTTTCCAATCGTGATGGGCTTGGCTTTTTCGTAGCCCGCATTGCGCTCACTGGGCAACAAAGGATGGCTAGCGGTATAAAAACCGCAGTTTGGTCCAAAGAAGCAATGATCCCCAATGGTGATCTTAGCTCCATCCATTAAATAGGCTCCATGGTTAAAAAAGCAGGCTTGGCCGATGAAACAATTCCAGCCATAATCAGTATAAAAGCTAGGCAAGATCACGACATCCTTAGCTGCATGAGGCAAAAGTTTTCCTAAAATTTCTCGCTTTTTTTCCTGATCCTTTGGATTGCATCCATTGTATTGAAAACAAAGCTCCTCGGCTTGTTGGCGCAAAGCGATGAGTTCCTCACAAAAGTTGGCATCGTACCACTTTCCCGCTAACATCTTTTCGATTTCATCCATGATTTCTTTTCCTCTTGATTTATCTTAGGCTCTTTTTTATCACTTTGAAATTTTTCTTGGAATTTCTTTTGATTTTTCCTCTTTTTCGCGTATTCTAAGACGCTAAAGAGCCTCTCTTTTCGCTCTTCGCTTAAAACTTCAAAAGTCGCCAAAAATCGGCTCTTTGGAAGGTTTTCTTTTCTCTCTTTCTCGTGAAATGTTCACTTAATAGATGATTTTTCTGTTTTTTTGTCTATTAAACGAGAACGAAAGATTGAGAAGGTTGTGAGCAGGGATTCATTTGCTTACAATAAATTCCGGTGAATTATACATGAAAAAACTATTTAGCCTTTTTTTATGCTTGCTTTTGGGGTTGAATTTAATCGGTTGCTCGTCCAAACCCTCCTCCATTGAAGTAGCAGATGGAGTCAATTTTTCATTAGTGGATGTCTTGGAAGTCAGCAACACGAAAGTCAACACCATCTATTTCTACTTCCTGGCAAGTGTAGAAAACACCTCAGACAAAACTTACCACACCAGCAATTTAAACTACCAACTTTGCGTTCCAGATCATGGAGAATACACTCCCATTAACCCAATTGATCAATACAAAACCATCATCACCAACGATGTGCGCAAAGGAATGACCACTTATGTATATGGCTACATTGGGGTACCCAATACTGCTAACAAAAACATCGGGCTGTATGTCAAAGCCAAAGATTCCTTTATTCCCTTTGATTCAGTAAACATTCGCACCATCAAAGACGATGGGATTGCCAATTCAGATGAAAAGAAATTTATTGTCTATTCCGATCAATACTACGAATTTGAAGTGGATGCGACCAATCTCGCTTACAAATACAAAGAGGGAAATTCGACGGTAGAGGGATTAAAAATCATTTATCGAAACAAAACCAAATCGCGTCTTGTCATTCCGTTTTTATCCCCGATTTGCGATATTGACGGCTTTAAAGTTTCTTCCTTGCCCAATAGCAATCAGTTGAAAACGATGTCGCAATCTGAAATCGAAAAACAGGACTTTTCCCAAAAAGGTCTTGAAGCCAAAACCGAACAAATTCGAGCGGAAACTTTAGGCTATCAAGTATTCTATTTAGCCCCAGAACAAGAACTCAAAGCCGATATTTTGTTTGAAGCCAAAGATGCCATTCCAGATTTTTCGGCCAAACAAAAAAATTGTGTCACCATCACGATCAATTCGCCTGCTTTAGGCTATCGGCAGTTGATTAAAGTTCCCTACACAAGTTAAAAACGAAAAAACCGAAGGTCCTTTTTAAAGGCTTCGGTGTTTTTTCGCTTCTACTATCCCCCAATTCCTCCTTTTTATAATTTTTAAATTTATAGTTATGACTATTCATTGAAAAAAAAAAAAAAAAAAAAAAAAGCCTTACTTCAAGAGAACCCTTGTCGATTTGTAAGATTTCGGTGCTTAAAGGCGCAAGCCATTTGCTTAAGGACAGTGAGCAACATGCCGATTTCCTAGAAAAAATCAATGTTTTGAACCACCTAAAATTGGCCTTTTAAGGAAGCAAAACATCAAGCAAGGCTCATATTCCTTCTAATCCATCAAGAGATAAACCACTCAAGATTCTATACTCTTTGGCTTATCTCTTTTTTCATCTAGGGAAGAAACTAGACGTTTCTTCCCTTCCATTTTCAGTCCATTTTATTTTAGCTTTTTCGCTAAAAAATTCTATATTTTCATAATCTTCATACCATCATTCAATATTTCACTTTATAAAAATGCCATTTTCATCAATTCAATCATTTAAAAATTTTTGGCTTAAATGAGGTTTCCAATCTTAAAAATCGGCAAGGGTTCTCTTGAAGTAAGGCTTTTTTTTTTTTTTTT
>JAAVAY010000038.1 GCA_014803815.1 Allobaculum sp.
CTTGAATTAAAAATTCGGCTTTAAGTCGTTCAAATTTGGATCTCTGGTATTGTTCCTGATTAAAGAAAGTACTCAAAACGGTTAAAAGGGCTTGATGGAGCTGGAAATCTTGATGAGGTTTCTCCAATTCGATTTCTAGCCAAGCAAAGATTTCCCCCTCAAGAGAAGAATTTACCTGGTTAAGAATAGTCGAAAGCCAATTCACTACTTCTAGTGTAATTTCTTGGTTTAAAACGAGGTGAGCTTCTTCAAAGGCTGAAACGGCATAGGAAACCAAAGAAAAAGCCATTTCGATTTGGTTATGATCCAATAACAATTCCACCTTCTCTTTTAAATAGGTATAAGATGGATCCACCACAAGAGAAAGATGCTCTTGGGAGTGCTGTTTGGTTTCATAAATCGCCTCATCAAGCCAAGCACAATACAGAGTTAATAAATCGTCTGGAAGGCTCTCTAAAAGCTCAAGTTCTAAGCGTAACCGAAAATCCAAATGGTTTAGAGCTTCTTTTAAAACTAGCTCTTCTAATTCTTTATGGGATAAGGAAGCAATCAATCCTTGAAAACCCATTTTAGACTTAGAAACGGCGGGATCTTCCTTGCTCTTAGGAGCTTGTTGTTTTGGAAGCTTCTGTAAGGAATCTGAAGAAGTTACTACAAAAGGGGATTTCTTTTCTTGGCCTTTAGTGGATCCAATTGGCTGAGAAAAGGGATAGGCCTTTCTTTGGGCTATAGGCGAATAAGTTAAATGCGCCATTCCCTCATTGAGATCGTCTAGATCTTGAGAAGAGATATGCAAAGGAGAATTTTCTTTGGCTGCTTCTTGGCTTGAAGAAAGTCGACTAATATCGTTTAGGCTTTTTCTTTCTGGGGAGAAAATCTTTTCCTGCTTGTGTTGCAAGTGAGAAGTCAAAGGATTTTCGGCGAAAGAGGAAGAATGAGATGCGGATCCTTTTCCTCTTAAATATTGAATGGCTTTCTCTAACTCATGAACTTCTTGAGAATAAAGAGCGCTATTTTTTAACGGGCTTTTTGGCTCGTGAATAGAGCTCAAAAAAGGAGATTGAGGGGAAGCATTTTTTTCTAGCTGAGAATTAAATGAAGGCCTATCAGGGGCTAATTTGGATAAAGAGGAGTCGGAAAGTTGGTTTTCTAAGCCAAACAAAAACGCAGCTTCATGGAGGCAAAGATTTCCAGATTGTCCTAAACGGCAAGAACAGTGAATAGATTTGATTTCATTGCCTTCTAATTCAGCACGTACAAAATAATGACTCGATTTAGCAGGATCCGCGATAAACCCTTCATAAAAATCCCCACGAATTTGAATGGGGCCACAATATTGGTGGTAAAAGAGGGAATATCCCTCTTTTAAGATTGTTGGATTAAAACTTTGTTTCCAATCCATAATGGTTATTGCTCCTTTTTAACTAAACTATAAGGAAATACTGAAACGAATGCGTAGGGTCTTTCCCCTAACGTTATTCCTTTTATGATTCTAAAAGACCATGTAGGAATGGGAATTTCACTTTTTAAATTTTACTGAAGATCTCTTCATAAGCGATGTCGGTTCCTTGAGGAAGATCCAACAAAATACCACCATGCATTAAAGTCAAGGCTGAGAAAACTTTTTGATCGGACTGACGACGATAGAAAGCGCTTGGGTCTAGATCTTGAAGGATAATTCTTGGTCGTTTTTCATTTGGTTTGGTTTCAAATCGAACGCCTTGAACCAATATCGTCTCTCGCTTCGAATCCGCAATTTGCCAAGCCACTAAACCTGTAGTGGGAGGGCTTAAACGAAAATAGTCCCCTTTCAAAATCAAATCCTGTCTTGTTTGAAAACGGATGATCTGCTTTATGATTTCTTCTTTTTCGGTTGGAGAGAGTTGGGTGATATCCAGCTCATAACCGAAGCTACCTGGAGTAGCGACCACTTCTCGAGTTTTCAAAGGTGTATTTCGTCCTGTTTGATGATTGGGAATGGCTGAAACGTGACTTCCCATAGTACTGAGAGGATAGAAAAAGCTGGTTCCATATTGAATAAACGTTCGACAATGCGCATCCGTATTATCCGAGCACCAGATTTGAGGGAAGTAGTAGAGCATAGCTGGATCAAAACGCCCCCCTCCACCAGCACACCCTTCAAAGAGAACATGAGGAAATTTTCGAGTTAATCGTTTGGATAGTTCATACACCCCAAGAATATAGCGATGTGCGACTTCTCCTTGTTGATCACTTGACCAGGCTTGGGAATAACAATCGGAAATGGAGCGGTTCATATCCCATTTAATGTAGTCGATATCGTTGTCTTCAATAATTTGACTGATCTGTCTTTCAAGATAGTCCACTACATTAGGATTGGAAAGATCCAATACAAGTTGAGAGCGACTGGTGGTGGGAAAACGATGAGGAGCTTGTAATACCCACTGTGGATGCGTTCGATACAAGTTAGACTCAATAGAAATCATCTCTGGTTCGATCCAGAGGCCAAATTGTAAGCCTAGTTTATGAATGGAATGACTGAGATTGGCTAAAGACATTCCAAGCTTTTCTTCATTGGCCACCCAATCCCCTAATGAGGTCGTATCATCGTTGCGTTTTCCAAACCATCCATCATCTAAAACAAACAGTTCAATGCCAAGTTCTTTGGCCTCTTTAGCAAGATGAAGAAGAGTTTGGCCATCAAAGTTAAAGTAAGTGGCTTCCCAATTATTAAGGAGAATGGGACGTTTTTTTTCTACAAAATTTTGAGGAAGAATATGATGACGAAATAAATCATGAAATTGATGGGTAAGCTTAGTGAGTCCTGTATTGGAAAAAGACAACAACACTTCAGGAGCTTCAAAGGTTTCATCCGCTTCTAAACTCCAAGAAAAGCGGTCTAATCCCATCACCAAACGAATTTGATCGAGTTGGTCTTTTTGGACTTCAATTTGAAAATTCCCTGAATACATTAAGGCAGCTCCATAAGCTTCTCCTTGAGTTTCTGTAGTATAAGAGGGAGCCAAAATGATCGTAGGATTGTGTTGATGCGAACTGTGACCTCTTGTGGATTCGATGCGGAAGGTGTGATGCCCTAGTGGAACGCGCTCAAAAAGACGCTCCATCGCATGGCGCCCATGGAAATGGAGAAGATCGAAATCTCCATAAGGGAAATCCAAAGCTACCGAACAGACACGTTTTAAAATCACTGATTGCAACCCGTGGTTGATGATTTTGAGTGCCCGTGTAATGACATTGATTTCAGGAAAGACTCCATAGAGTAAGATTACTTCAAGATGCTGGAGCGAATCTTCGAGATGGATTTCAAGCGTTTGAACTTCATCGGTTAAAGATGAATTCAAATCTTTGGAATCTTGGACAAAGGCAGTAGGGAGAGTTTGAAAAGTATATTTGCCCGAATAAAGCCGATAGTCTTTATAGCGTAAATCCAAAATAGTGGAGCCGTTTTGAAATTGGACTTCTATAGCTGATAATCGAAAATCACTTATAAAACTAGGATACTCTAAGGGACGATCGTTTAAAGAATATAAGCGATTGTCAAGGCTTTCCCAAAGATTTCCAGAAAAACCAATTTCTGGATAATCTTCTAAATAGGACATATCCATATCGGTTTTAGGACCATACCAGGTGTGATTCAAGATGCCAAAGGCATCCACTTTCATTTGATACAACGAATCTTTCGTATACAAAGAAAATATGTGATTCTGAACAACGATAGCCATACTGTATCTCTTTTCTTTCTCTTTCTAAGATTAGCGCGTTTTCGATCTTCTTTGGTTTACTTTAGATAAAAAAAGGCCTCCTTTAAAAAGGAAGCTAGCCCTAAAGGCTTATTCTTGAAAACTTACGCTTTTCGATTCCAAGGGAATGACTTGGGTTTGAATGATATGGCGCAAGAAGAAAAGCGATAAAACCACAACGATGATTTCCGCTAAGGGAAAAGACCACCACACCCATTCTAGTTGACCGCTTTGGGCAAATAACCAAGCAAGTGGGATTAAGGCGACGAGTTGACGAATGAGGGACATCCACATTGACAACATCCCATGCCCAAGAGCTTGGAAAAAAGCACTTGTAACCACAGTAAAGCCAGCCAATAAAAAGGACCAAGAAATCGTTTTTAAAGCGGGCAAGCCAATAGCTAACATCTTTTCGCTTGGATTAAAAAGACCAAGTAGCCAAGAAGTTCCAAACTGAAACATCAAAAAGCCTAAAGTCATCAAAAGAGTTGCGATAACAATTCCTGATTTATACACTCCTAAAATTCGTTTGGGTTTACTTGCTCCATAGTTAAAGGCTGCAATGGGCACTAAACCATTATTAAGCCCAAATACGGGCATAAAAATAAAGCTTTGCAGTTTAAAATACACCCCAAAGACCGCGGTAGCCGTTGTGGAGAAGGTGATCAAGATGAGGTTCATCGTATAGGTCATGATGGATCCAATAGCTTGCATAATAATGGAAGGTAAGCCTACGGAATAAATTTGATGAACCACAAACCAATCCCAATGAAATCCCTTATAAGAAATTTGGATGTCAGAATTGTGTTTTAAATTTAAATATAAGCCACAAAGAGCTCCACACCACTGTCCAATGACGGTTGCAATCGCTGCTCCTGCCACGCCAAGGGCTGGAAAACCATAATAGCCAAAGATCATGATGGGATCGAGGATGATGTTAACAATAGCTCCAATCATTTGCGTCACCATCGTCAAGCCAGTGCGGCCAGTCGCCGTGAGTAGTTTTTCACACATACAGGAAATGAATACTCCCGTACAAAAAAGAGAAATAATACTTAAGTATTCTTCGCCATAATTTATAATTTCACTTACATTGGTTTGCGCTGCAAAGAATATGTAGGAAATAGAGACTCCAACAATCGTAAACACGAAGGCGGAAAGAAAGGCTAGAAGCAAGGCGTGGTTGGCACAACTTTTCACTAAATTTTGTTCTCCTGCTCCTAACCATCGGGACAACATCGAATTGACCCCTACGCCCGTTCCGACCGCTACCGCAATGATGAGGTTTTGCCAAGGAAAGGCAAGGGATACGGCTGTAAGCGCTTCTTCACTGATTTGAGCTACGAATTGGGAGTCCACAATATTATAGAGAGCTTGCACAAGCATACTGATCATCATAGGAATGGACATGGTGATCAAAAGCGAGGTAACAGGATGCGTCCCCATTTTGTTTTCTTTGACATCAGACATAATTTCTTTTTTTTAAACCTCCTAAAAATTTTCATGACAAAATAAAGTTTTAAAAAGTCATGACTCCAATAAAAGATGAATAAAAAAGGAAGTGAAATACTTCCTAAAATCGAGTGTCTCGTGCCAAGATTTATTTATGGGCTCACTTTCCTTCCTTTTTTCGATTTATTCGAGGAGGCTTTTCTCTAAGACAGAAAAGCGTTAAGGCTCCTGAAAATGGAAAAAAGAAAAGAAATCGACAAAGGATAAAAAAGGTCTTGAAGACCTGTTTCCTTGATCAGATACCCGATTTGATAAAATCCTAACAACAATTAAATTTTTCAAAAAGGAATTTTGAGAAAATTCGTTTTTTTCTGGATTGAACGAAGGGATTAGGCTCCTTTTTCGTTTAATCTCTTCCATAAATTCTAATCTAAGATAACTTTCTAATCTAATTTAGTTTTATTTAAGCGATTTTCTTTCTTTCAGGAATTCCTTGTCCCCATTCTGATTTCTAGCCATGAAAAAAGAAGCAAAGTAAGACTTTGCTTCTAATGGAATGAATCGTTATGTATTCAAACGATTTTTGTCTCCATCTCTTACCCCAAGATCAACCCATCGAATTGGAAGAGACTCTAATCCCACTCTTTCGAGATGGTTTTTAAAAGCGTGCGAATGGGTAAATGTTGTGGGCAGACAAATTCGCATTGGCCACATTGAATGCAATCAGCGGCTTTGCCCCCTAAAGTGACGAGCGTTGAGGCGTAGTGTCCTCGTGCTGCAAAATCATTGAATCCTTTCCATGTGTTATACGCGGCAAAAATATCAGGAATATGAATGTCCTTGGGACAATGGTTTTCATCTACACAATAATGACAAGCCGTACACGAAATAATTTGTTGCGCTTCAAGCACTTGGCGTACGTCTTGAATGGTCTGCATTTCGATTGGACTTAAGGGAATGAAATGTTCCATAAAGGAAATGTTGTCTTTCATTTGTTCTATATCACTCATACCCGAAAGCACGATACGTACATCCGAACAAGAGGCCGCAAAGCGAATCGCATAAGACGCATTGCTTCCACCCTGTAAGGCATCCAAAAGATCTTGAGCCGCTTTAGGCAATTGCACAAGGGTTCCCCCTTTTACAGGTTCCATAACAATTACCGGTTTTCCATGCTTTACGCACACTTCATAGC
>JAAVAY010000039.1:0-4120 GCA_014803815.1 Allobaculum sp.
TTGAGCATGTATATTCAAATCACCATTTTTCATATTCGTTTCCTCCTATTGAAATTCCGGTAGATCTAAAACTTTTTGCATTTCTTGTTGTGGGGACAAGCTTCTATTTTTAAAGATCTAATAAAATCAATTTCTTCCGTTGTTCATTTTCAATCACTTCAGGATATTCATTCTATCATGATTATGAATGCGCTATCAACTAGAGTGATCTCAATTTTCTGAATTTTTTCTAATCTCTTCGACCTCTTTTAGACATGAAAAAACACTCTTATGAAAACGATTCATTCAATCAACACATTTAATCCAACTCTTCACAGAATTAATTTTGTAGGTTAAAGACTAAGAGTTCGAAAACAAAAATTCCTTTAAGTCCTTCCGCAGAAGAAGCATTAAAGCAACTTGTAGCGAATTGTAAAACTCCAGTCACTTTAACGGATGAAAAAGAAAAAAGATCACGAAGTGGATTTTTCATCGTTACAAAAAAAGGCCATGTAAGTCCGTCAAAAGAGTGGAGACAAATCTTTAAACGAATTGAAATTGGTATAACCAAAATCATCCCGAATCTCCTATTGAAATTCATCCTCATAAATTTCGTCATACCACGGCTACAACTCTTTTAAGAAAAGGATTGAGTGTGACTTCTACTCAAAAAATGCTTCGTCACTCTAATCCAGATGTAACGCTTAAAGTTTACACTTACCTTTCAGAAGAAGATTTAAATAATGAATTTAGGTCTGTAATTCAAGAATGAGAACCTTTAAATAAAGGATAAGGCAGATTCTTGGTTTAGAAAATTTACCCCAGAATTTACCCCAAATTTGAGAAACACAGGGACAAATAGAGCGCTTAATAGCTCTTAAATAGCCTAGTTAGAGGACTTAACCATTTACTTTAAAGCATAAAAAAATTCTAGTCCTTCCTTTAAATAAAGCCTTTTAAGGAAAAACTAGAATGAATATAATCTACATGGCGGAGTCGCAGGGATTCGAACCCTGGGTAAGCTTTCGCCTACACAGCCTTTCCAAGACTGCACCTTAAACCGCTCGGACACGACTCCGTTTCTCAACGCTCATTTAGGATACCGAATCTAAAAATAAATGTCAAACTTTTCAAAAAAAATTTTAGATCAAAGCCCAGACCAATTTAAAGATCAATACAAATGTTTCTCATTCAGCTCAACCTACACCAATGAAAGAGATCAGAAAAGAAGGACTCAAATCTTATCTTTATTCCTATATAAAATATAAAAAAGTAGGCCTTAAAGTTCTATCGATCATAACAACCTTTATTACTTTGCACTACTTTAAAAACATCTTCTCTTATAGCTAAGGAATTGAGGTTTCTTCTACCATAATTTCACATGATGGAGATCGGTTTTCAGATACCTCTGCGATAGAAATTGAGTATAATGCGGTTTACATAGTTTTTACCATCTCTAAAGTCAATATCCTGTTATGGAAAGTAGAAATACGTTGCTACAATTTCTTAAGAGTCTAGTTTGATCTCTATGAACTAGTTTCTTTCCTTTAAGCCTCTTTTTTGGCCTTTTTTTAGGCCAACATAACTTTTCTGCGTCTATCGCGCTCTCTTTATCTCTTATAAGATCTAATCTTATTCATAAATAGATTTCTTTGGGTTAAATGAGGATATGATTGTAGCCAAAACCCAACTAAAAATTTAGAGAGGATTTTGCCTATTATGTGGAAATACCGGTGTCGAAACCAGTTTCTCATCCTGTTTTTTTCCTTTTTAATTGGAGTGGTGTTAGCGTTTGATCTTCTAGCTACGAATCAGCTATTGCCCGCTTTAGAGGCCGTGGCTCCTGAGATATATCCGTACTTATCGGACAATATCCCACTTGTTTATTGGATGGCGGGAGCCTCTGTAGCGATGATAGCCAATGTCTTTGTCATTGTTTCCGCAGCGAGTGCTGTTTCATCGATGTTATCGCTCATCTTAGTGTTTGCGATGATTTTGACTCCAGCCTATGTGGCTTTATTGAGCATGATTACCTTACCCATTACGTTTTGTGTGACGTTATATGGTTGGATTAGCTTACATTTACAGATCAAAAAACGGTTAGCGGCTGCAGGAATTAAAAATGATGATCAAATTGTTCAAAAATATTTGGAACATCATCTACTCAATCCTGCCTATAAGCCGTTAGCGCTTGAGGTCAAGCGCACACTCTTTAAAGCGAGTCTCACTTCGGGACTTGGTTTAGTGGCTCTTTTTTGTATCATTTTCTTAGTTCAAAATTTTTGGATTTCTTTGGTGCTCATTGTGTTTTGTTTATGGGCTTTTCGCTATATCAGTCGGATTCAAGCCAATTGTATTCTCCAAATTACTCGTTTATTGATGATTGAATGTGATCCAGAAGCTTGCCTTTCAGCTTTATTTTATTTAAGTCAAAAAGGAAGCCATTATCGCCTAAAGCATCGTGGAGCGATTGCTCAAGCGTTGATTTATCTCAACGAACCAGTTTTAGCTCGTGATGTTCTGATTCAATATCCACAACCCAATCTCAATAATGTGATGGCCTATAACTCCCTCATGGGGTATATCGACTATTTACTTAAAGACGAAGAAGGACTTCAACAATGCATTAACAACATTCGAAAAGAAAAGGTTCCGGCCAATACCATGAACATGATTGTTCAAACTGAGGAGATTGCTTCGCTTGAAAATCGTATGCATTTGATGAATGGGGACTTTAATGAATGTAAAAAATTCTTCTTGAAGACTTTGCATAATACGAATTTGCCCTTACAAAAAGCGGACTGCAATTATTACATCGCTTTAATTTCATTTGTTCAAGGAGACTATTCTCTAGCACGATTGTACTTTGAAAAAGTGGTAGAACATGGAAACAAATTGTATTTTGTGACCAATGCTCAAAACTATTTAGCTAAAATTGAAGAAACCAATGCACCTATTATTACGGAAGATCCTGATAATAAAAATGAGAATTCTTCTAGTCCAACACTCTTGTTACCTTTTACAGCTCTTGGAATATCAATGAAAGAGGAAGAGGATGAGGATGATTCTGAAGACGAATAAGCCAACCCATGCGGTTGGCTTTTTTGCTCACTTTATTCTCCATAAAATCCACGCCTGAGCGCAAACAAAGAGTGCTTCCGCCGCAAAACAAATTCCTCCACACACTCCACATAGAAAAAGGCTCAAAGCAAACCCAAGTAAGAGGAGTTGACTAACTTGTTTTCCTAAATACAAATGAGAAGAAAAGATCGACTCTTTGGTCCATTGTCCTACCCATAGTCCAGTACAGATCACACATAAAAGAGAATGCAAATCGCCTAAAAATGCAATTGGCCCTTCTCGATATGGAATAAAGCCTCCCACTAAGAAGCCTAACCAAATCGCTACGATAAATCTGGCTTCTTGCTTTTTTCCTTCTCGCCAAAAAAAGACACTTGAAAGCCATGCGTTTAGTCCACATCCTAAAAGCATCCACAGCGCCATCATAAAAAAATGACCCTTCATCCATCCAAGTCCCGTGAGATTTTCTTGAAAGGGATGAATCCAAATACATAAGCCAAAGGATAGGAGGCTAATCAAAACACAAAGACAAAAGGTGATCTTTTTTGAAGTAAATTGGTTCATAGTGGCTAAGAAACCTCCATCCTACAAACTATGGATCCTCATCCCTTCCAATTTTTAAAGCTAAAAGGAAACTCATTCACGCCATTTTAGCTTTTCATGGTTTGAATTGCGTTTCTTTTTTTCATTTTTACCTATAACCAAGTGTCGGTCAAAGAAACGATAGTGCGTTTAGAAAGGAGTTTTCATGAAAGATGCTTATCGTCTTTCGAGTACCCCCACCACTCTTCACGTTCAAATTGAACGACTCGATGAATTTGATCTCTCTGTCTTTTCGGTAGAGCCTGGAGACCTTTTTCTAGAAAGCATCAAACAAAATCGTATCCAAGGCTTTGTAGAGTACGACAAAAAAGATTGGATATGTCTTGATTACTTTTTAGCCCACAGTCACTTTTCCAAACAGGAGGCCTATTGTTTTTTAGCCACTCTTTTTCAGAGTCTTGGACAAGCCTTAAAAAACCAGCCAGTCATCTTAGATGTTCAAGCCATTTTTNTTTNT
>JAAVAY010000039.1:4125-10390 GCA_014803815.1 Allobaculum sp.
TGGAGATGAAGTGCGCTTATGTCGGGCACCCCTCATCTTTGAAGCTTGGATGAAGCGTCAAGAAGACTTAGAGTATTTTTTAGATAGCCTGTTGCACCTTTTCCCAAGCGATTCTTTAGATGTTTTAGGTCTTTTATGGAAAGGGGCTACTGGAAAAGAGCGCTTTGAAAATTTACGGCCCACTCTTGAACGCTTATACCTGGAAAGCACGAAAAAATCTCTTTTTACGCGTCGAAAAACCATTCCTCCTTATTACGCTAAAAAGCCCATTTGTATATCTGAGGAAATCGCTTCTCTTTCCTCTTCCTCTGTGGCAGGAACACCCTTTGTAAAGGAATGGGAAAAAAAACTTCCTCAAAGTGCCCAAGACCTCTTTAATCAAGAAGACCAAGCTCTTGATTCTTCCTTTGCTTTTGAATTCTCTGCCCAAAAGATGAATTCCGATTCGGCGCCTTCTAATTTAGAAATTTTAGAAAAGGTTGCTCTTTTTGAAACCCAAGAGCAGAATACAGGTTCAAGTCCCTTAGACTGTTTTTCAAAAACGAATTTAAACCTTCAAGAAAGCTCTACTCCTCAATCGCTCGATTTCGATCAAGAGACTACGCCTTTCTTTTCTCAATCAGCTCAACTAGAGCCAAACTCTCTTTTCTTACAATCCCTTCAGACCAAACCGAAGCCAAAAAAAGAAGAATTAAAAAAGAACAAACAAAAAAAGGTTTCCCCTTCTTTAGAAAACGCCACTGTGATTTTGGATCAGTGGATCCCGCCTTGTTTTCTAGATATTCAAGGACAAACGTATCCCTTAGAAGATCAAGAAGTTTTTATAGGTCGAGGAAAGGAATGTCATATTTGCCTAGACGATTCGTCGGTTTCCTCTAGGCACGCCAAGCTCACATGTCAAGAGGAAAGATGGTACATCCAAGATTTGAAATCGACCAACTTTACTTGGCTCAATGAAAAACGCGTCATTCGCAAAATGCGTTTGAAAGAAGGGATGGTGATTCGTTTTGGACAATGCGAAGCCATCTTCCATCAACCGCTACCAAAAACTTGAAGCCCTAAAAGAAGGGATAGGAATCCAAGTGTTTTTAGCTCTAGATACGATGAGCCAAAAGAAAGTAGTTTTAAAAATGGTGAAGCCCAATGCTCATCAAGCTTGGGTGAGCCAATTTCGCTTGGAAGTGCAAGTGCTTAAACGCCTCAATCATCCCCGCATTCCGTCTTTGATCGAAAGTCATGATGATTGGGATGGCTGTTGGCTTGTGGAAGACTACATCGAGGCTATTCCTTTGCAAGACTGGCTCAAAACCGATCCAGGAAAAGAATCACGTCAAGCTCTCTTTTTCGAACTTTTGGAACTCATTCACTGTGTTCATCAAGCGGGGTTTCTCTATCTCGATCTCAAAGTCGAAAATGTGTTGGTGGCCCAAGACCATGCCTATTTAATTGACTTTAATGCCTGTTTGCCTGTTGGCAGTGTACGACCAATTTTAATCAATAAAGATTCGCTTCCTCCTGAAGGATTGGCCGGTCAACCCATGAATGAAAAAGCGGATCAAATTGGTTTGGGCAAATTGTATCTCTTATTTTTTGGACCCAATTCTATTGCTTGGAGTGCCCTACGGGAAAATCCTAACGAGCGATTTGCCAGTTTAGAGGCCTTTAAACAGGCCATGGAATCCTCTACCAAACGCTTTTCCCTACATTTTCTATTTCCAACTTTATTCGGGGTCTTAGCCTTCTTTTCCCTTTTTATTTCCAATTCTTCTCTCTTTTCACTGCCAGCCCTTTCTCTTGAAGTGGAAGATTTAAAAGAGTCGAATCCAATTCATGAATTAAGTCAAGCGAATACTCCTTCTTTAAACCAGACCTACTCCATCCCAAGCTTTATTCAAGAGATGCAAGCTTTAAAAGCTTCTGATCTTTGTCTTGCCTTACACTCCCAGTCTCAATCTCTCACGCCCACTCTTTGGCTTACCTATGCCTATGTAGCTATGCATCAAAATCACTTGAGTTTAGCGGGGTATTTATATGATCATGCCCCTATTCAAGAAAGCTCTACAGTGAAACTGTATTGCTCCATTCTTGGTCTGTTCCTCGATAAAATACCCACCAGCCGTGATCTTTCTTGGTGTATTCAAGTTTTACCTACTCAAGAATCTTGGCTTTGGTTTCTTGAAGAGTTTTGTCTTCATGTATGGCATAGAGAAATCTGCTTAAGTGCTAGCGATTTTCAAGATCTATTTATGGCTTTAAATCAAGAAGAAACCTTACCTCACACTCTATTAGAGGTTTTCATGCAATGTATATTGATTGGCTGTTTACAAGACATGTCCTTTACTCTACCAAACCGTTTGCAGGAGCAATTCAAAACGCAAATTCCTGAACTCTATAGCTTGTATCTTCGTTGCCAATCGTCTTTATAGCCAAATTAAAACGAGCCCAAAACATCTTGGCTCTTTGAAACGTTTATTCCTCGTAATTTTCCAATCAAGCTTTTATTTAAAACTTTAACCCTAAGCGGTTTTAGAAAGGAAAATCGATATGTTCACGCCAAAAGCACTTCCTCCTACTCGCCCAATTCCTTTAAGAGTAGAACTCAATCAAGATCAACTCTATAAAACAACCTTTCAAACACTTCCTTCTTCCTCATCTAGTCCAATCCCCTCTTTAGCTAATGTTCAAGACATCTATTTGGTTAAAGATTTCTTTTCTTTGCCTTCTAGGCTTTCTTTTACGTATCATCAAGCTTTACATCTTTTATTTTCTCAAGCAGAAGACTTTAGGTTCCAAGACTCTTTCCAAGAAGAAGTAGAAGCTCCTAAAGAGTCAGATATTCCATTGATCTTGGATTTGGATAAGGAGACAGATCCATCTTCTCTAAAAGACTCCCTCTATCCCGAAGAGAATCAAGATATACAGGAAGAAGATTTGCTTTCTCCAATCGAAGAAGATGACGATTTAACCCTTTTTAATCCTTCTCAAACTTTTGAAGAGCAAGAACCAAATGAAAATTCAAACGAAGAAAATAACGACTGTTTAGAAAATTTAGTGTCCCCATCCAATGCGAGCCAAGAGGATCTTATTCCCTCGGATGCTTCTTTTGATTCATCTTCTTGTTTGCAGCTCTCATTCAATCAAAGGAAACCTTTAACGACTTCTACAAAACAGGTCACTTTAAAGTTTGAAGAGGATATGAGTGGATATTTCCTAAATATAAAACAAGATCAGTCCATCCAAACTATCCCATTAAATGGGTCTATTCAATCTCTTTCTTTTCGAGAGGATCAAGTCACACTGACGCTTTTTAATGATCAAAATGAGCCTATTTCCTCTTGGACAGTAAACTACCAGTCCTTTCCAGATGACCAAGAACCGCAACCTTTTGTTCAAATTCCTGTCCAAGATCAGATGGCTTTGACGAGCACGACTTTAGTTCCACCAATTGTCGTCGACGATCACATCACTCCTTTTGGGATTTCGGCTTTCCAAGCTATTCCTAGTCAAGGAAAACTGATCCTTGATTCGGGGTATGAACCCTTAGTGATTGGAAATCAGGAAGAAATTTCTAAATCGGCTCTCACTTCAACCATTTCATCTCCTAGGATGTCTGCTACGATCTCTTCTAGTTCTTCCCTTTCTTCTCCTTCTTCAGCTCACTCTTCTACTCCATCTTTATCTTCAAACCCTATTCAGCCTTCTTCCTCGATTTCATCGGTTTCTTCAAATCTTTCCGCTTCTGATCTCTTATCGCTTCCTTCATACACCATTCCCTTGTCCTCACTTTCCCCTTCTTTAGCATCCACAACGAATTCTTCCGCTTTAGATTCTCCTTCGCTTCCTTTAGAAGTGACCCATGTCTCTACTCCCTCTTCCTCTCTTTCCTCCACCGGGCTCAAAACGGAAACCTATGTTCCCCAAATGCCCACTTTAGATCAGTTAGCCTATCCACCCACGGACTTAGGGAATTCTGTGGATTCTTCTTTAAACCTTTCTTCTAATAAACTGGAAAGGCTTTCTACCGATTCAAATCCACAAGAAGAGAAAAAGAGTCATTCCCTGCTTTTTAAACCCCTTGTCAAAGAACTTCAACAACAAGCCACAATGCCTCTTGCCACAGTCCAACAAGCGGGACAATCCTTAAGTCAAGGAAATACCCTTTACGTTAAAGACCCAAAAGAAGTGCAGGTTCATGTGGAAAATGGAACTCTTCAAGAAATCAAAGTCTTTTCAAAAGACAGCAAAAAAACGTATACAAGTCTTGAAATGGCGATGGAAGCAGAAAAACAAGCCACATTTGAAATGGAAGCCAATGTAAAAAGCACCCATTCTGATCAAATGAGTCAGTCTAAATGGACGATTATCCCCCTTGGAGAGACGGTTGAACAATCCATCTCTTTACCCGCTCAAGACATCAAAGCGTTTTATACTTTAGAAGAGGATGGAAAACTTTCGAGCTATCGCCAACCTTCTAAGCCGGCCAATGCGCTTTTGTGTCGTGGATTTGAACCCTTAGCCACCCAAAGTGTCTATCCAGGAGAATCTTTGCGGGTTTATGTAGAAGAAGAGGGGGACTACACATTATCCATCAATGGAAAATCACAAATTGTTTCCCTTCAACAAGACGAACTCGGACAACCTTTTATTCCTGTCTCAGTAGGCGCTTTAAAAACTGATATCGCCTTACAAAAAGATGGAACGACCATTTATAGTCAATCACTACAAACCAATAACCCCATGGTACGCTTAGGATGGATGGCCCCTGTGATTGGCAGCTTAGTAGGAATCATTTTGGATGTGCGCCGTCGAAAATGGCTATGAGTTTGTATGGTTCTCGTCCCATCAAGCTCTTCGCCAACCGCTTTCCAAGCTTTCTTTTTTACAACAAGTTGGCTTACTCTGTGCCTGTAAGCCACTTTTCGCTTATAAAGGACAGGTATGTTTAATGCCAAGGCGCTTCTTTCCTCTTTGGATTGATAAGGACTTTGTGATCAACCGCTGGCCAGGAGCCTATGACCTTTTGAAAGACCAGCACTTTCGCTTGTGGTCATCTCCACAAGGTATGCAACTTGAACAAGGAAAAGGACGCGTCTATCTCAATGGCCAACCCGTTCAAAAAGCGCTTTTACACGATGGTGATTGGATTTTAGCCGGAGGGTATAGCTTTTTTTGGAGTGCGCCCATTTTACTGGCTCCAAGTCTTTTGGCCGATTCCTTTGGGCAAAGTTTACCCTTGCATTACTCTACCCCACGGCCTTTTGAAATGGCTGTCCCTGCTTCTTTATTTGAATCATTGAGTACCCCCACAGTATTTAAAATTGAGCCGCCTCCACTCTTTCAAGAGGAGAAAATGGGCTTTGCCTCTTTTAATAAAGGTGGAATGATGGCGATGAGTGCTTTGACCTCCCTGATTTCCTCTTTTTTTATCAAAGGACAAGGAAACCAAATCCAAGGTCTTTTTCCTGCTTTATTGAGTGGGCTTAGCTTCATGGGATTTTATGCCTGGCAGGCTACCCAACAAAAAAACGAAAAAAAAGTCGCCAATCGCGACGCATTAGAGCAGTATTTGACGTATTTAAAAGAGGAGTTCAATTCCTTAGAGTCTTTGCGACAAGAAAAACGAACGCAGTTTTTGAACCAAAAGCAGCGTATGTTGCATCTGGATCCCTCTTTGAAGCATAGCCAAAGTCAAAGTCCTTGGACGCTTCCTGTTGGGCTTTTTAAAACTCCTTGTTTAACTTTGGAGTTGCCTGACTTATCGTGGCAATTTCAACATACCCTTCAAGGCCAAGTTTTAGAGCAATTAAAGGAGGCCGAAATCGAAACTCCGGCTTGGCAATGTCTTCATCAAGGGCAGGTTGGGTTTATTTGTGCCAAGCATGAAAACCAACTTTTGCAGCTTTATCTCTTGTGGTGTTGGATGGTCTTTACCCCCACTCGACGCTTTGCATGGATTGGATTTCCAACCCCTTCTCGTTTGCATCCAGCGAGTCTTTTGGAAGGTGAAAGTCTGTATTTTGAAACACTTAAAGACTTTTTAGCCTGTAAAACGCGCTTTTCGAGTATCGAATGGACGATTTGTGTTCATGATTCGCTTTTAACTCATTTGGATTGGTCCACTATTTTTTCTCCCTCTCTTTTTCCCTCTCCCTCGTCTTTTTCTTCTTGCCACTCCTCTTTCAATCCCAACTCTTGGCCTCAAAGTGCCCATCCCAAAGAAACATGGCTTCTCTGTCTAAAAGAGCCAACCTTTCAAGTGGGGCTT
>JAAVAY010000040.1 GCA_014803815.1 Allobaculum sp.
AGCCACTCCATAGAACCGTGGGGCACACGGGGATAGCTCGCTTATGCTTAGCACAGTAGTGCTATCGAACGAGAACCGACTGTTCGCTTGTGCGAAAGGAAGCCCCCGCCTCTTTAGGCAGGGGAGGATGTCACTCTAATTCTGGTTTAATTGGTGTGATGATAGGCTTTCCTTCTTGATCCACTAAAATAGTCATTCCTCCCGCATTTCCACTTTCATGAAACAAATAATTCACGCCTGTTTCCTGATCGACCCAAATTTCTACAATATCCCAAACGCCTTGACTAAACACCTTTTTGAATCGTTCTTTTTTTTTTTTTTTCTTTTTTTTTCTTTTTATGAAATACAGTTCACTTTTTACCTTAGACCATTTTTATCTCTAAAAGAAATTGAAAAGACTAACATAAACGATAGGTAAAAAAAAACGAGTCCTTTGAATAACAGAAAGGACTTGTTCAATAAAGACGCGGTTTATAGTTTTCCTTTTTTCTTTTTGGAAGCAGAAAAAACTACAGGTTTATAGGGACGAATGTAGGCAGGTTGAAAAGTATCGAGGACTTCGAGTATGGGCGTATACGAGGTATAACAAATGCCTCCCGATAAAGCCTCCATTTGACCTAGAAAGCTACGTAAGATCTCGGCATGAACTTGTTGGCGCTCCTGCTCGCTTTCCAAAACTAAAATCCATGAAGAATCCTCATTGGATTGTTTTAAAACCCAAATCTTAGAGATTTCAGGAAATTTTAAAGCCACTTTATTTAAAGCTTTGATCGCACGCGTTCCCGCTTTTCGCGTCCCTTGTTCTAATTGGGCTAGGAACTCTTGAGGAAGATCTTCCGCTTTGAGCCGCTCACCTTGGGCCAAGGCAAAGCGCTCTAAAAATTGTTGACGCGGGAAGGCTAAGGCATCGCCTTCAGGATTTAACATGATGTTTTCAATATGGGGATGGACTTGAACTAAGTCATATAACCCCTGAAAATTGACTTCAATATGTGGACAGGGCGATTGAGTAGGAAACTTTTGAAGCTCCTCTAGAGAGGTAAAAACTGGAAAAATGGTACCACCTTGGGTTTTGGTATGAAAGGTCAAAATGGGGAGTTTTTCCACCTGTTGCTCTTGGATTTGTTTTTCAACACGCTTACGAATGAGAGTGTCTTGAAAAATGGAAGGATGCAACAAAATAAAATAATGGCCTTGTTTTAAAAGGGAGAGCAGCTCTTGGCCCTGTTCGCTTGAAGGATTGGCTTTGAATTGAGAAATAGATGTTTCTAGCGACATAGACAGACTCCTTTCCTAATTGGTGTTCGGTGGGATCATGGTTATTGGATTCTAGGATTCTTCGGGGGCATTGAGATCAATAAAGCGTCCATCATAGGTTTCAAGTAGATGTACATTTTTTCCGCCAATGCGGTTCATGATTTTCGTCAGTTCCGCATCGGAAAAGCGTCCATTGCGAAATTTCACAAACAATTGGTTGTAGCTAATCTCCAACAAATCGGCGATCTCTTGAAAGCGAATATTTGGACAAGCCACCTTGATTTCCTTTTTGATAAGAGGCCCGATATTAACCTTTTCCATAGTCGATTCTCCTTTTCTTCCCCCATATTTTTTTCATTACATTCTCATAATACTCAAAACCAGATAAAAAGAGAGAGAAATGGTAGACCAAAGGGGGATTTTCTCTCTTAAATCGGCTTAGATTGCCTTATGTTTTTTGTTTGGTAATATTATAAAAACCGAAGATAGGCTGAAAGTAAAAAAGAATCTTTTATGCTCTTTTTTACTTTTCATCCCTTAGTTAAAGGAGATATCATGGCCTTTTTTGAGAAATTAAAATCAAAATTTGTCCGTTCGAAGGACAAAGACAAATATTTATCTGGTCTTTCTAAAAGCCGCAAAAGCTTTGGCGATCGCATTCGCGCTTTATCCAATAGTTTTCGAGGGATCAATGATGAATTACTTGAAGAAATTATGATCATCTTATTGGAAAGCGATATGGGTATTCACACGGCTCAAAAAATTGTAGATGCTTTTGAATCCAACGCCAAAGAGATTAAAAATTTTGATTCTATGGAAGATTACTTGATCCATATCTTGTATGAATTTTATGATCCTGATAAAGATCCTGAGTGGTCTTTAGCCGAAGATGGTCCAACCGTCATTTTGATGGTGGGAGTCAATGGATCTGGGAAAACCACGACTACGGCAAAATTGGTCAATTACTTTCAAGAGCAAGATTTAAAGCCAGCGGTTGCGGCTGCAGATACTTTCCGGGCTGGAGCGGTAGAACAGCTTGAAATCTGGGCTGATCGTTTGAACGCTCCTTGTGTGGCTGGAAAAGAAAAACAGGATCCCGCCTCCGTGATTGTGGATGCTTGCCGCTATGCCAAAAGCAACGATGTCGATGTTCTCATTTGCGATACAGCAGGTCGCCTTCAAAACAAAACCAATTTAATGCGCGAACTTGGCAAAATGAGCCGGGTAGTGGGTCGCGAAATCGAGGGAGCTCCACATGAAACGTGGCTTGTACTTGATGCGACGACTGGACAAAATGGGATTAGTCAAGCCAAGGAGTTCATGGATGTAACTCCCGTTTCGGGTATTATTTTGACTAAGATGGATGGTACCGCAAAAGGTGGTGTGGTGATGGCCATACGAGATCAATTGGGTTTACCCGTACGTTTTTTAGGTCTTGGGGAAAAACCCGAGGATTTACGTCCCTTTGATTTATCGAGTTATTTGATTGGAATCACCAAAGGCTTAGAAGAATAAGAACAGGGGAATTCGATTGGTTGATCATACTCAAGGCAACATTTTGTTTGACTTATATGGCCCGCTTTTGACTAGACGTCAACAAGATGTCTTGGAGTTTTACTTTCAAGATGACCTCTCTCTAACAGAAATTCAAGAAAATCTCTCGATTTCTAAGGCTGCTGTTTACGATGCCTTAAAAAAAGGGGTTCAAGCCATGGAAGAACTCGAATCCATCTTGCATCTTCAAGCCAAACTTCAAGTGATTCAACAATTTCTACAAACCCATCCCGAATACAGCGAGGAACTAGGCAGTCTTCTTGAGTGAAACTGCCTTTTTTTATTGCTTTGGTTTCTTTTTAGGCTTTGGTCTTTCGCTGTCAAAAGAGCCATGATTGAAGGAAATCAAAGGACGCGATACACTTAAACTAGTTTTTTAAAGGAGGAAAAGAGTATGGCTATTGTCATGTCTGTNAACGCGGGTAGCTCATCCTTGAAATTTCAAGTGTATGAAATGCCCCAAGAAAAAGTCCTCGCGAAAGGCCTTGTGGAACGTATTGGCCTTCCCGATGGCGTATTTTCCATTACCATCGATGGAAAAAAATATACGAAAACGGAAGACATTCCTGATCATGAAGCGGCAGTGCGTCTTTTAGTAGAGGCGTTACTAGAGCATCACGTGGTGAATGATTTATCCGAAATTCAAGCCGTGGGGCATCGCATTGTCCATGGGGGCGAATTTTATGCAGAGTCCGTTGTGGCTTCTCCAGAAGCCGTGGAAAAAGTGGAAGAGTGTATCCCTCTAGCCCCTCTTCACAATCCTGCGGGTTTAACAGGCTATCGCACATTTGAAAAGATGTTGCCCGATGCAGTACACACCTTTGTTTTTGATACCGCTTTCCATCAAACGATGCCCCCTGAAAGCTTTATTTATCCTATTCCTTATGAATATTATGAAAAGGATGCCATTCGTCGTTATGGCTTCCATGGCACCTCCCATAAATATTTGACTCATCGTTTGGCTGAAATGCTTGGCAAAGACGTAGACGATATCAACATCATTACTTGCCATCTTGGAAATGGGGGATCCATTACAGCCGTAAAAAATGGCAAATCCTTCAAAACGTCTATGGGACTCACTCCGCTCGCCGGCGTGATGATGGGAACTCGTTCTGGAGATATTGATCCAGCTATTCCAGCTGTTTTAATGCAAAAATACGGTTACAGTGCCCAAGAAATCGATAATATTTTGAACAAAAAATCCGGCTTACTTGGTGTTTCGGGAGTGTCCTCGGATAGTCGCGATGTTTCGGTTGCAGCAGCCGAAGGAAACGAACGCGCCATTTTAGCCAAGAAAATTTTCAATGATCGTGTCATTGAAACGGTGGCTGGTTATTACGGTTTAATGGGTGGCGCGGATGCGATTGTCTTTGCGGGCGGCATTGGCGAAAACGCCATGGATGTGCGTAAAGCGGTCATCGATGGTTTGAGTGCTTTAGGGGTAAAACTTGATGACGAAGCCAACAACATGCGTGGAAAGGAAGCCAAAATCTCGACAGAAGACTCAACTTTGGATGTGTATGTCATTCCGACAGACGAAGAAGTCATGATCGCTCGAGATGCGTATTCGAACTTAGAACATGCCCAATAAAAACCCAAAACAAATTTTTGAGGCCATTGAAGCGGCAGATCCCATCGTGATTGTTGCGCATGTCAATCCCGATCCCGATGCCACAGGAAGCCAATTGGGTCTAAAATACGCCATCTTGGACCAATATCCCAATAAAACTGTCTTAACTATGGGAAAAGGGCCTGGCTTTGATGAAGTCAGTGAAGAGACGCTTTCTAAAGCCTTAGTGATTATTACAGATACTTCCAATTCAGCACGGGTCGATGATTCCCGCTTTAAATCAGGCCAAAAAATTGCTCGCTTTGATCATCATGTACGTGTGGAAGACTTTGGCGATTTAGACTATGTGGATGATTTAGCCGCTGCGGCTTGCCAAGTGGAAGCGCTCTTGATGAAGGAAGAAGGGTGGACTATTTCCGCTCAAGCGGCTCAACACTTGATGAATGGCTTATATGCGGATACTCAACGTTTCTCCATTCCTAGCGTTACCAACCAAACCTTTGAAGCTGCCGCTTGGTTAGCGAGTCAAGGAGCAGATCCAAGAGCCACCTGTGAGTATTTGTATACCTCTACAATGGAGGAATATCGCTATGTGACCAAAGTGCGTGAGCGTGCGATGCGTAAAGACAACTTCTTATTTTCGGTGATGAGTGAAGCCGATTATTTAAGTACAGGTCTTTCTTACGAAGAAGCCAAAAACTTTGTCAACTGTCTAGGCAACATAGGTGGAATTGAGATGTGGGCCCTCTTTACCCAAGATGGGGAAGGAACGTATGCGGCCTCCTTGCGTTCGAGACTCATTCCCATTGTGGACATCGCCCAAAAATTTGGCGGTGGTGGTCATCAATGTGCCTCTGGGATTAAAAAGCTTACGGCGACCCAAGTCCATGAGCTCATCGACAGTTTAGCCGCCTTATCCAAATCAGAATAATTAAGTAGACCGAATGCCAAAAAAGCCTTCGGTCTTTTTTGACTCCACACTACTGAAGATAAAAAGGCTTCTTTCTCTTTTTTTAGGGCCTTAGATAAGGAGTGAGTATAATAAGGGGCATGATACACTTACACACTCGTTCCTCTTATTCTTTGCTTGAAAGTCCTTTGCGCATCGAATCCATCATCGCGTTAGCCCAAGAGGCAGGACAGTCAGCTGTGGCCTTAACGGATCATACGACAATGTATGGAACCATGGAGTTTATCCAAGCGGCCAAAGAAGCTAAGTTAAAACCCATTGTCGGTTTAGAGTTTGATGTGTGGTATCAAAACCAACGCATTTCTCTTTTGGCTTTGGCTAAAAATACCCAAGGCTTACAAGCCCTGTTTCAAATTTCTACTCTGCTGTGCCAAGGGGCGAAGTGGATAGAAGAGACAAGAATCGCTTTTCAAGAAGATCAAGAGTCCATTTTGCAAAAAGAGGGGGAAGAAAAAAAAGCTTCTTTGTCTTCCGTGGCTTCTTCTTTTAAAAATCCGATTTTGCCTTTTGAAGAGTTTCTCTCTCTTTCCAAGGATCTCATCGTCTTCAATGCGGGAGGAGACAGTGCCTTTGAAGAATTAGCGAATAGCGATGAAGACTTTATACGCACTTTTTTTCAAACGCTTCAACACAATGGAGCTACAGTAGCGGTCGCTATTTCGCTTCAAGATTCACCTGTGTTTGCGAAAACGCATTTACGGAGCATCGCCTTAAAAGAGCAGTTGATGGCCATTGCACTCTCCCGTATTGAATACGAACGACCCAAGGATGTCGAACTCTTAACCCTTTTAAAAGCCATTGGACAAAACAAACGGTTAGAAGATCCCAGTTTGGATGTGCGCAAGGGCCGCTATTGGCGCACAGAAAAAGAAATGGAGTCCTTGTATTCTCCTTTTGAGTTACAAAATACGGATACGATTGCCAGTTTAGTAGAAGAATACGACTTGCCTAAAGCCTCTTTGCCCATTTATCCCAACAAAGCCAATTGCTCCAGTGCAATCTATTTGAAAAACCTCTGTATAGCTGGGCTACAAAAGCGCTTAAGTAGTATGACTTTAGAGAAAGAGACCCAACAGCTCTATATTCAGCGTTTGTATCACGAGCTTGATGTCATCTTGTCGATGGGCTTTGCGGATTATTTTTTAATCGTATGGGATTTCATCAAGGAAGCTCGTCAGCGTCACATTTTAGCTGGCCCTGGTCGAGGTTCGGCCGCAGGATCCTTAGTGGCTTGGTGTTTAGGCATCACGCACATTGATCCCATCGCCAATCATCTGTTATTTGAGCGTTTTTTAAATCCAGAGCGCATGTCCATGCCCGATATCGATGTCGATTTTCCCGATACACGCCGTGAAGAAATCATTGATTACGTCCAAGACAAATATCATAGCGGACATGCTGCCCACATCGTCACCTTTGCTCGCTTTAAAGCGAAACTGGCTTTACGCGATGTCGCCCACGCCCTTGGCCTACCTATGCGCAATGTGGAAAATATAATTTCGCTTTTACCGCCCAATCTCTCTTTACAAGAGGCCTATCAAATCATTATGCGATTTGCTTCC
>JAAVAY010000041.1 GCA_014803815.1 Allobaculum sp.
AATATCCAGTTTAATCAAATAAAAGAAAGAGGGAAGAAGACTATCCATAGATGTTTTTTATTTGTTAAAGTCGAAGCGTCATGTCCTCTACAACTCTTCTTCAAAAAATTAGACACCATGAGCCGTTGTCAGCTCAAGAACAGCGCAGGCTCATTTTATCGCTTTCGTGGCCTGCAATTTTAGCCCAAATCTCAGTTACAATCATGCAACTTATCGATGCTGGCATGGTTGGCCAACTCGGTACTCAAGCAAGCGCCTCCATTGGGCTAGTGGCTTCCACAACATGGCTGATCAATGGAGTGAGTTCAGGAGCAGTGTATGGATTTTCTGTTCAAACGGCTCAAGCCATTGGAGCTAAAAATATTCCCCAAGCCTGTAACGTCTGCTTTCAAGGTTTAGTGGCTGTACTTGGAGTGGGATTGTTTTTAGGATTAGGGGGAGCAAGCATCAGTAGATTGGTTCCTCTTTGGCTTGGAGCGCAACCAGAGATTGTGCCTGAAGCGATTGTTTATTTACGTTTATTTTGTTTGACGCTTCCTTTTTCACTTTTGAATTCTTGGAGTGTGCAGATGCTTCAAGCAGCTGGAGATACAAAAATTCCAGGATTTTGCGAAATCGGAATGTGTTTAATGGATGTTTTTTTCAATGCTTGGCTGATTTATGGATTACACTTAGGTGTGGCCGGAGCTGCTTTAGGCACAGCATTGGCTACAGCTTGTTGTGCGCTATTTTTGAGTTGGTGGGCGCTTTTTAAAAATCCCTTTCTTTCCCAAAAAAAGCATTTGCATTTTACCAAAGCCTCTCTACAACAGGCTTTTCGCATTGGACTTCCTATTAGCCTAGAACAATTGATTACTGGATCTTCCTATGTCACCTTCACCCGCATTGTCTCCTCTTTAGGCACCATCTCCATTGCGGCCAATAGCTTTGCGATTACTGCTGAAAGCCTTTGTTACATGCCCGCTTTTGGTTGCTCTTCAGCAGCGACGGCTATTCTTGGGCAATGTACGGGAGCTAATCGTCCTCAACTAGCACAAGAAATCAGTTGGCGTTTAGTGCGCATCGGCATTTTGATGATGAGTTTTTCGGGTTTAATCATGTTTATCTTTGCACAAGGCTTGATGGCCATTTTGACCCCCGATACAGCTGTTCAGGATCTTGGAGCCAGTCTTTTGCGCTTAGAAGCTTTTGCCGAACCGATGTATGGTGCTTCAATTGTTGCTAATGGCATCTTGCGCGGTAAAGGCGATACGATTTGGCCAGCGTGTCTAAACTTTATTTCGATATGGTGTATTCGCATTCCTCTAGCTGCCTTCTTGGCCAAACAAGTGGGATTGTTTGGCGCTTGGATTGCGATGGGATTAGAACTCGATGCCAGAGGTTTGCTTTTCTTATGGCGTTTGAAAAGCGCTTGGAAATCAAAAAGCCCAAAGAAAGAAGCATGAGCCAAAAACTCATGCTTTTTTCTTTGGGAAACTAAAGTCCCTATTTTCCAAACTTTATAATTCATTCAAAATAGAAGCGATACAAGAAAGGAGTTTTAAAGATGGACTCTCAAAACAAAACCTTCGATTTTGATACGCTTTATGATCGTCATGGATCGCATTCCTATAAATGGGATTCTAAACCTATCCAAGAGGACCCCACTTTATTGCCCCTATTTGTGGCGGATATGGATTTTCAAACCGCTCCCGCTGTTCGGGATGCACTAGTGAATTTAGCCAAAACGGGAATTTATGGCTACACCTTCGTCTGGCCCGAATATTTTGAAGCGGTACAGCATTGGATGAAAACGCGCCACCATATGGACATTGAAACCGATTGGATTGTTCCCTATCCTGGCATCGTCCCTGCTATTAAACACGCCGTTCGCCTGTATACCAAGCCAGGAGATGAAATTTTGATTTTTAAACCTGTGTATTATCCCTTTGATTCCTCCATTAAAGACAATGGCCGCACCTTAGTGGAATTTGAACTCACTCAAAAGAATGGCGAGTATTCCATCGATTTTGAAGCTCTAGATACCTTTCTTTCCATCAGTCAGGTCAAGATGATCATTTTTTGCTCTCCTCATAACCCCATTGGTAAGGTGTGGAGTTTAGAAGAGCTTCAAAAGCTTGGCGCTTTGGCCAAAAAACACAATCTCTTTGTCGTAAGTGATGAAATTCATATGGACTTTACTTGGAAGAATAAGCCTTTTATTTCTTTCTTGGAAGCCTGCCCTGATTTGCATGCTCAAAGTATAGTCGCTACCGCTCCTTCTAAAACCTTTAACTTAGCGGGTCTAGATGCTTCGAACGTGTTGATTCCTGATGAATCCCTGCGTACAGCTTGGAAAAAAGAAATGGAACATGCGGGGATTAATTCTCCTAACATGTTTGGCTTATATGCCACAGAAGCAGCCTATTTACATGGAGCGGAGTGGCTAGATGCCCTTTTGGAGTACATCGATCAAAACTATACGTTCATGAAAGATTGGTTTGAAAAGAAAATGCCAATCGTGAAATTTCGCAAACCGGAAGGATTGTATTTGGCTTGGGCAGATTTTCGTGGTTTAGGCATGGACAAAGATGAGTTGGAAAATTTCATGTTGAAAAAAGCCCATGTCTGGTTGGATGAAGGATACATCTTTGGAACAGGAGGCGAAGGCTTTGAACGCTTCAACTGCGCTTGCCCTCGCTCAATTCTTGAAGACGCCTTAGAGCGTATCTTAAAAGCTTGGAACGAAAAGCAACAAGAAGAAAAACTCGAAAAGTGAACGATTCAAAGCGATCCTAGGCAAAAAAATCGGGATTGAATAAGACCACTTCTTGGTTAGCTAAAGACTTTGGTACATCGATTAACCGTTGATTGGTCGATCCGGCAAATTGTAAGCCTAAATCTTTGAGCGATTCGATGAAGGGGCCATCCACTAAGACATCAATGCAGGACAAAATTTGATCCGTCCAAGGCGTATGGCGTGCCCCTCCTTCCAACAAATCTTGATCTAAGAGATAGCCGGTATACACCCAGATGTCTTTTTTGGGCAATTGGCGCTTCACCATCCGCACCAAATGGGCGACTGCTTCTTGGTTTGCGATTTCAAAGGGATCTCCTCCAAGAATGGTGAGTCCTTGAATAAAGTGAGGACGTAAGGCCTCAAAAATTTCCAATTCAGTTTGTGAAGTAAAGGGTTGTCCAAAATCAAAGTCCCAAGTCTCAGGTTGAAAACAGCCGGGACAATGGTTCAAACACCCCGAAACAAATAAGGAGACGCGTACCCCGTTTCCATTCGCAATATCCATCTTTTTAATTTCTCCATAATTCATTCCTTATCGCCTCCTTCTGTTATGGTCGTGAATCTCATCTTAAACAAAAAGAGCCTTCAAAGGCAAATGAGATTCAACAGGTAGAAAATGGAATGAGCAGGAGAAAAGATGAAAGATTATAGAAGCGATGTAAATAGAATAAGGAGAAGTAGACGATGCGTAAAAATTGTGGAGTCAAACCTTGGTTTTTCCCTCTTCCGGTTTTAATTATCGGAACCTACGACGAAAACGGAAATCCCGATGCCATGAATGCGGCTTGGGGCGGTCTTTATGAAGCCGATCAAGTGGTGTTGTGTCTGAGCGATAATCACAAAACAACTAAAAACATCAAAGACCAAAAAGCCTTTACGGTGGCCTTTGGTGATGCTCCTCATGTAACACAATGCGATTATGTAGGTGTGGTTTCGGGCAATCAAGAGCCAAACAAGCTTGAAAAAGCGGGATTTCATACCACCAAGAGCGAATTCGTTAATGCCCCCATTATTGAAGAGTTNCCCGTTNCTTTNNAATGCGAATTTGTCAAAGTGAACGAAGATGGCAATATCATTGGACAAATCGTGAACATCAGTGCAGATGAGTCCGTTTTAGGAGAAGATGGTAAAGTCGATGTACAAAAATTGCAGGCGATTTCGTTTGATCCCTGCTCCAATGTCTATCGAAAACTTGGGGGTGTGGTTGGTAAAGCTTTCTCAGATGGCTTAAAACTCAAATAAAACAAAGAAGGAGAACAGCGTTCTCCTTTTTTTTNCTTACCATTCTGCTTTTACAAAGCGCCATAAGCCTAGGCTCAGCCAAATTATAAAGCTGATTCCAAAGTCCAAAAAGATAGGCCAATACGAAATATTTATCGGGGCAGAAAAATCGTGAAGAGCTAAAGAAACCAAATATCCAGCATAATCTTGCACATACCAAGCCCATAAAGGCGTATTGGCGACAAGAACACTCGGAATGACCAACAAGACATTGAATCCAATGGCTAAAACCGGTTTTTCAAACCAGACAAAGAGAGTCCAAATGCAAGCCAAACAGGGAAGCATGCTTACAAAAAGTTTGAGACACCATAAACTCAAATAACCAATCGGCAAACCTTGATTTAAATGAAGGCGATACATGGTAATCCATCCCGCTATACTAAAGATTAAGAAAAAAAGTAGGAGCTCTAAAACTAAAAACCAGACGAGAACTCCAAATTGAGCCAAACCGAGTTTAAAGCGAGAAATAGGAAGTGTTCCCATCTTGCGAGATCCGCCTTGTCTATGCTCTTTAACGATCACCATCGCACACACCACAATCAGACTGAAAGGCAAAAAATAGTAAGCATACACCAAAGCGCTTTGAATAAACATCGCTTTCCAAGGCTCGGTGTAATCGGGGGTGAAGTAGCGAGAGATATTCGCGATGCCGGAAATCACCACTAAAAAAGGAGCCAACAAAAGCAAGGGAAGGATATGTGTACGCTTGGTTTTGAAAAGCTCGATTTGAAACAATTGCCAAATGTTCATACGCGCCTCCTTTGGCTGGTGTATAAACCCAGTCCTAAAAAAAGCAGGGTTTCTAATAAAGCAATCAAACAAAGTGTCCACGAGACCTTTCCTTGTAAAAGAAGAGCTGGTTTTAAAAGCAACAAAAAGGGATTGATCAGCCACAAGTTTGAGCCTTGCGCTAATGCCATCGCGCTAAAAAAGCCAGCGATTCCGATGCCTAAAGGAATCCAGATTGTCTCAAAAAGAGAAGCGATCCATACCATCAAGCTTAAAGCGGGCACAGATAATCCAACCATGTAAAGCGAAAAGCCAATCCAAGTGGAAAGCGAAAAGGTATGAGGCGGTAACATGAAAAGGCCAATCCCTAAAAGAGCTAAGCTTTCCAGTCCAATCGCCAAACCTAAAGCCAAGGAAAGTAAAAGAAATTTCGCTAGGTACACACTAGCCATGTTTAAAGACAAAGTCCATAGCTTTTCCAAACCATGCTCTTGAAATTCGAGATGATAAACTAAGCAACTACTGACGATGATGCCAAAGGCGTTGAAAAGGGCCATCATTCCATAGCTTTGCGTAAGCAAAATGTCCATAGGAGCCATATCCAATCCCAATAACGTCGTTTTACGCCAGGTAAAATTGGCTAAGGCGTAGAGACCACCAAAACAACCCGCCATGACTAGACTCATAAAAGCTCCAGTGCGCTTTTCTTTTTTCCATTCCAAGCCAAGCAATTGAATAAAGGAAAGACTCATGCTTTCCCTTCTTTCTGAGAAGAAGCCTGCATCTTTTCTTTTCGCTTAGCGTTATCTTGTTCAATCATTGTCAAAAAGATATCCTCCAAATCACGGCCAAAATGGTGGGCTTTGGCATAGTCTTCAAGGCTTTGTAAAGAGCCCTCAAAGAGTAGACGGCCATGGTTCACAATGCCGATATCATCCGCTACGCGCTCAACCTCTGAAAGCAAATGCGAAGAGATCAAAATGGTGCAGTCGTATTGCTTGGGAAGAGAACGAATCAAGCTACGAATTTCGTGAATACCGGCAGGATCCAATCCGTTGGTTGGCTCATCCAAGATCAAAATTGGTGGTTGTCCTAGCAGTGCTCCGGCCAAGCCAAGTCGTTGCTTCATGCCAAGCGAATACGTTTTGGCTAAGCGATCGCCAAACTCGAAAAGGCCAACCATTTCTAAAGCTGGATCGACACATTCACTCGGCAGTTGTAAAAGACGACACAAGAGTTCTAAATTTTCTCTTCCCGTGAGGTTTGGATAAAATGCCGGAAATTCAATAAATGAACCTACTAAGCGCAAGATCTTTTCCCGATCCTTAGGAAAATGCATGCCGGCCATTTCAACCATTCCACTAGTCGGCTTTGTCAAACCAAGCATCATCTTCATAAGAGTGGACTTTCCCGCTCCATTAGGACCAAGTAAGCCATAAATACGCTTAGGATACACATGCAAAGAGACATCATCTACCGCCACGAAGTCTTTGTATTGTTTACTCAAATGTTCTGTTTTCAAAATGGGATTCATCTTTCTCCCCCTTTCTTGGCTTTAGCTTAAAAAAGCGTTCTTTTCTTTACCTACCTTCCTCCTTACTTTTGCCTGACTTTTAAAAAAAGGCCTAGAGGAGTCAAAAAGGGAGTGGCATACTGAGCCAAAAGGCAAAGAAAAAAGCCAAAGAAAGAGAAAACGAAAGAAAAGCCGAAAGTAAACAAGAAGAAAAGAGAAGATAGAGGATCAAGATTATGGAGAGTTTTCTAAAAGAGAAAAAGGTGCTTTTGGTTGACGATGAGGAAGAAATTCTCAATTTATTGCACGCCTTTTTAAGGCAAGCAGGATTTGAGCATCTTGCCTTGGCTAAGACGAGCCAGCAAGCGCTCGCTATAGCCAAAAGCTTTGAACCGGATATCGCTATTTTGGATATCATGCTTCCCGATGGCGATGGATTTGCGCTTTTTGCCGCCTTACGCCAACAACGCAATTTTCCAGTGCTGTTTTTAAGTGCGCGCGATGAAGCTCAAAGCAAGCTTACCGGCCTTGGTCTAGGAGCAGATGATTACATCGCCAAACCTTTTTTGCCCCAAGAACTTGTACTCCGCCTACAAGCGGTATTGCGCCGCTGTTACAAGGAACAAGCTACCCGTTTATCTTTAGCTGCTTGTGAAATCGATTTTGATCAGGCTCTCGTCTTTCGCCAAGATGAAACGCTTTCCCTAACAGCGATGGAATTTCGTCTGCTCGAAACGCTAGCCCAAAATCTCGGACGCATTGTGACAGTGGATACCATTTGCGAAGTACTTTGGGGAAGTTCTGCTTTTGGGTATGAAAATAGCCTCAATGCACACATTCGACGTATTCGCGAAAAGATTGAAGCCAACCCTTCCAAACCAGTTTCGCTTTTGACCATCAAAGGACTGGGCTATAAGCTCGTGGCAAAAGCCTCATGAAAAATCCAAAATCAGAGGAATCCAGCCCTATTTTTCAAGGGATAGGGCGTTATTTCGCCAAATGGTTGTTTTCGTGGCTCGGTCTTTTAGGAATGGGGCTTTTTCTCAATGCCCTTTTATTTGGATTGGTGTTTTTCACGGCCATTCATGAGGCTTATCACCAAAGCTCGCCTTCCAAACTTTTGGATCAGGTAGAACAAGGCTTAGAAAAACAAAGTTCCATCTATTCGTCTGCTCTTTCTTTGCCTCTTGAATTACAAGACACGCTTCGTCAAGATGAGGTGTGGATGTTTTTGCTGGACGAAAGCGGAAAGCAAAAAGCCTCTTTTTTGACTCCCACCTCTATACCCACTCAATTTTCCATTGGCGAGATCGCTCAATTTTCTAAAGGCTTTTTGAATGACTATCCCGTCTTCGTTCGCCCTTTAAACCAAGGACTTTTAGTGCTTGGCTATCCCAAAGATAGCTTTTTCAAGTTTACGACCAACTATCTTCCCATCCAGGTTATCAAGCAGCTTATGTGGTTTGTCCCCTGTCTTTTTATTTTGGATGCGCTATTTCTATTTGGAGTCTATGTCTTTTCAAAACGTCAAGTGGTTCAAAAAAGTGAGCCTTTGATTGAGGCGATTGCTCATTTAGCTAAGGGACAATCCTTTGATCTCAAAGAAAAAGGGGAGTTAGCTCCCCTTGCCCAAAGTCTCAATGAGGCTTCCAAGCGCTTGCATCAACAAAACCAAGCGCGAGCCAATTGGATCGTGGGTGTCTCACACGATATTCGTACTCCCCTTTCTTTAATCATCGGACATGCCCAACGCATCAAAGAGAGGCCAAGCGCGACCCATTTCATTCAAGATCAAGCCAAGAGCATTCAAAACGATGCTTTTCAAATTGAAAATCTCATCCAAGATCTCAATTGTGTCTCAAAACTTGAATACGATATGCAACCACTTGAAAAAAAGCCAATTTTACTAGCTAAGCTTTTACGCAGCGTCGTCGCTCAAGTGCTCAATACTGAACTAGATGAGAGCTACACCATTGAACTAGAAATTCCCGCCGCTACAAGTGGACTCATTCTCAATGGCGATGAGCGCCTGCTGAGTCGAGCGATCTTCAATCTCTTGATGAATGCCATTCGTCACAATCCTCAAGGTTGCCAAATCACAGTAGGTTTAAATCAAACCGACAAGAGCCTACGTATCTTTGTTCAAGATAATGGAGTTGGCTTATCCAAAGAAGTGCTTGAATCCCTTGGACGCCCCCACTACTTACAAAGCGATGAGAACCGTTTGGATTTACGCCATGGACTTGGCTTATTGTTGGTAGAACGTATCACCCATAGTCATGGAGGAAATTTTACCCTTCAAAATCGCCAGCCGGGCCAAGGCGTTTTAGCACTCCTTTCCTTTCCTCAAGATCTCATGATGGAAAAAGCCATTTGAGATGGTCTCAAAACCATCTTAAATGGCTTTTTCATTGGTTACCGCTTATTGACTAAATCGGCTAAATCACCAAAGACAGGGGTAGCCAGTCCAAAGCCTCCTGATACATCCAAAATTTGACCCGTAACATAGGCCGCATCATCGCTAGCAAAATAGGCAACGGCTCCTGCGATTTCTTCAGGGGTTCCCATACGGCGAATGGGCGTATTTTTCAAAAACAACTCTTTGAAGTTTTCGGTAAGGTTTTCTTTGACTGCATCGGTAGCGGTCATTCCCGGCAATACGGCATTGCAGCGGATATTGTGTCGGGCTTCTTGTACGGCAATGAGTTTGGTCAAATAATTGATCGCTGCTTTGGAAGTCCCATAGGCGACTTGAGAAATATCGGGCACTTGGCCAGCAATAGAGGAGATATTGATGATGCTTCCACCACCATTTTTTTTCATGTAGCCAATGGCATTTTGACTGGCGCGAAAAACGCTTTCTAAATTGACATTGATGATGGATTGAAATGTTTCATAGTCTGTATTAGAGATGGTTAAATCTTTAGCCGTATCGCTCGTTCCAAAGTTATTGACCAAGATGTCAATCTTTCCTTCTTTTTGGACCACCGTATCGATCATGGTTTTGTAACAATCGCCATCATAGGCATCGAAGTACACTGAAGCTACATGGCCACCTTTGCTATTGAGTTGAGCGGCAATCTCATCCGCATAGGCGGTACGGCGTGCAGCCATGTAGACTGTCGCGCCTTCTTGGGCTAAACGCTCGACAATCGCTAATCCAATCCCACGTGTAGAAGCGGTCACAAGCGCTACTTTTCCAGTTAACGACATTCAAATTCCTCCTTTTTTGATGGATTTGGTCTTATTATCGACGTTTTATTTTCAAAATTGGATTGGAATGCCTTTGGAACCTCTTTTTTCTTCGAACTTTTAGAAAAGCTTTTTTTAGCGAGCATAAAAAAACGAATCCAAATGGATTCGCTTTTAAAATCAGTCTAAAATTGCTTGGCTTTTAACCACTTGAGGCTGAGAAAAACAGAAAGAATCAACAAGAGAACTAAAATAAGGGGAAGACCGATTTCAATCCACAACAAGTATTCCTTTAAAAAGGCCAAATCTTGAAAAGAAAATTGATCTTGTACCAGACCTATTCCTAAAAATAAACCAGCGGTCAGCGCCATCGAAATGAAAACTGCTTTGTCTTGAAAGCGGATGACCAAAGGGATCATGATAATACTCAAAAGTAGGACTCCAACAAGCGCCATTCCGCTTGACCACACACTATCCTCTAGGCTCATTTTTCCAAGGGCAACATTTAACAAGCTTAGGATCAAGCCAAAGAAAAGAGGAAGGCTTATCACAAGCAAATATTTTTCTGCGATAAATTGAGCGTTGGAAAAAGGCAAGGTAAAGAAAAAGGGGCCAGTATGTTTTTCGAGTTCTAAAATAATCGTTTTAATGGCAAACATGGCCAAATATATCGTTCCAAAGCCAACCATAAAATTCGGCATGTCCAAAACAGTATATAAAATCGTCAAGGCGATTAGAATGACCCATAAAAGCGTTTGTTTTTTAAAGATCATCAAATCGTGAATGAATAAGCCTCTCATAACGACTCTCCTTTTTCCAAGATCAAAAGCAAATCATCCAAATTGCCCTTATTGATCACCACACTTGGATCGTTCTCTTTATAGAAATGTCGATCTTTGACCAAGACTTGAACGCCTTCGCCATAGGGAAGATAGGCAATCGCCGCTGATTTGTCGAAGTTGTGCCATTCTTTGGCCGAAAGAATGGCGATGCCATAATCGCTTTGTAACGCATCCACCGTTTCATGAAGGCGCAATTTTCCATCATGAATCATCCAAAAATCATCGCACAACGTCTCTAAATCCGAAGCGATATGAGAGCTGATTAAAATGGTGCGGCCTGGACTTTCCATAAATTCCTGCAATAAGGTGTGCACCTCTTGACGCCCTAATACATCTAAGCCGGCTGTCGGTTCATCCAAAATCAAGATTTTAGGCTGATGGGCTAAAGCGGCAATGAGCTTCATACGCACTTGCATTCCTGTAGAAAAGGAGGAAAGAGGTTTATCCATCGGCAAATGCAATTGGTCCATGTATTTTTGATAAAGGGACGTTTCAAAGGTTGGATAAAACGCTTTGAGAATTTTTTCGAGATCCTGGCCATTCATCATGCCCAAAAAGCCACTGTCGGCAAAGACTACTCCGAGTTTTTGTTTCAACTCCTGAGAAAGGGAATCGACATTTTGACCATCGATGAAAATACGTCCATCATCGGCTTGAATTAAACCACATAACAGTTTAAAAGTCGTAGTTTTTCCTGATCCATTGGTTCCAACGAGTCCAGTAATTTGTCCTTCAGGAAATTGTATGGAGCCAAGATCGAGTTGAAAGGATCCATATTGTTTTTTAACTTGATCAATTTGAATCATCATTGTCCTCCAAAAGCAACGTGACGAGTTCTAAAATCTCCTCTTTGCTCATGTTTAAAAGTTTGGCTTTTGAGATGGCATGCTCAAAAGTTTTTTCAATTTGACGCAACACCTCTTCTTGGGCAAGAGAGGCTGAAATTTGGGAAATGTAGGTTCCTTTGCCATGGACGGTTTGAACATAGCCTTCTGATTCCAATAAGTCGTAAGCTTTTTTCACCGTTAAGGCCGAAATGTGATAGTCCTTGGCACAACTGCGAACCGAAGGCAAAACCATATTGGGGCTGAGCGTTCCATCCGCAATTTGTTTGCGAATTTGATCCGCAATTTGTTCGTAAATGGGTGTCATCGACGTAGTCGAGATTTTTAAGAGCATTTCATTTCCTCCATAAACAGTATATAACATTAAAAACATAAGTAAACAGTTTAAACACTTAAAACAGAAAGAATCCATAGCCTCCCGCTTTTTACCTGTTACATAGAGAATTTTTAGTCTTAGCGAAGTCTCTAGGGAAAAAGAATATTTTCTATCTAACAGTTTTGACACAGAAAAGAAGAAACAATTTAATATATTTCTTCGACATTTTGGGTAAACTGAAGAAGAAAATGTTTTTTTAGAAAAGGA
>JAAVAY010000042.1 GCA_014803815.1 Allobaculum sp.
AGAACCGTGGGGCACACGGGGATAGCTCGCTTATGCTGTAGTCAGTAGATTACTCGAACGAGAACCGACTGTTCGCTTGTGCGAAAGGAAGCCCCCGCCTCTTTAGGCGGGGGAGGATGTCACGACCAAGGGGCTCGTCTTGAAAGACCACGGACTTCTACAGGTTTCGCTAAAGCACGCACACGATCGATTAAGCGTCGAGTGGCGGAGCCGTTGAGCGAAGAGGAATCCAACGCGTAGCGTTTGTATAGCTCATCCAAATTGAGATTGCTCGCAAAGAAGGTTTGTTTATGGCGGGTCAATCGCTCATCGAGCAGAGGAAATAACACTTCATCGCGACTCCAAGGAGTGCTCATCTCACTGCCAAAATCATCCAAAAATAACACATCGGCGTTGTACAGTTTGGAAAAGACAATGGAGCGATATTCAGGATCGGACATATTTTCTTTGAGTTGGGAAATCAACAAGGGGACTTTGACAAACGCTACTTTTTGATTTTGCATCGCTTTGGCATTAGCAATCGCCATCATCAACGTCGATTTTCCCGTTCCTGGCTCCCCATAAAATAACACGCCTCCTTGGGTGGATTGGCACATTTGAAAGGCTTGATTGCAAGCCATGATATACATTTTGGGCTGCCCCCGTGCCGATTGAATGAGCTTTTCTATAGTGACCTCATAATCCGCTTCTTGAAGATGCGACATGAGAAAGTTTGATTTGTGTTTNATCTTTTGATAGCGCGCTAAAGCATAGGGACATAGGATGCGCCGCTCATCCAAAAAACCTTCCTCCGTAAAGTAAAGTTCCAAAGGCATTCCCTTTAAATCCATCGTACAAAAAGGAAGACCTTGGCAAGGAATACACTTCTTAGAGCGCTCCACTTCACGATGAAATAAGGATAAATGATCTTCTACTAAGGAAAGATCTTGATGATGCTTTTCTAAAAAGGCTTGTACGACCTTTTCGCGAGCTAAGTCTTGGGCGGCATCTTGCCATTGCTTCTTACGACGCAATTTGACCTCTTCGGATTCTTCAGGGATTTGAATTCGTTCCATAGATAACTCCAACTCCTCTCTTGGGATGAAAAAAGCGCTTGGTTTATTCGACAGAGTAAACCAAAGCGCAAAGGGGTGCAATGAAATTAATGGGAAGACTCAAGAGATCCTTGGCCTTTTTCCAAATCTTGATAGGCTGACCAATTGAGTAGAGAGTCATCCTGGTGTAAAAAGCTAGGATCTTTGGCGGCTTCTTGTTGAGTTTGTAAGATCTCTTGACCAAGTCGCATGAGTTCTTCAATTTCCTCTTCGCTGGCTAATTCTTGGCTAGCGGTATCATACCAACTGGGTAATACCACTTCCTCGGGGCCAAGTTGTGATTTGGAGGGATATTTTTTGGGGGAGGTTTTTGACATTTGGCTCCCTTCAAAATAGGCCAAGGCTTCTTCACGAGTATGAATATTCATGCGCGCCAAGTTGTTGGCTACGGTTAAAATATAGCGCTCGATGAATTGCCCTTGGCATTGCTTCATGGAGTAATCCACAAGCGTATTGATGAGTTCATTGGAAAACTGCCACGTCTGGGCCAAATTGGCTAAGACGGCTTTTTCTTTGGGTAAAACTTGAGCTTGCTTGGGCTGGTTGGCTTTGAGGAAGCTGATAGGCGATTGGCTGAAATCATTGGGATTGGACTCTTGAATTTGATTGGATTTTTTCAAATCCTCTACGACGCTTTCAAAATCAATGGAAGTTTTATCTTCGGATAAATGACGCACGACGATATGGCGGATGGGAATTTCTCTTAAGCCATATAAGTTAGCTAAATAAGCAATGTAACTCATATTTTCACGGGTGCGTAAACGTTGGGGAAAGGTACGATGCATGTTTAGAAAAAACAATGTCCAATCAAAGTCGTATTCTTGGGGTTCATGCCAATTGAGCGGCAAACTGGATTCATCGCTTGTTTCGTATTGATCAAGGCAGAGCGCTTTACTGACCTCTTTGAGTCGTTTTTTCTTTGGCTCCAATAGGCGTTTAATGCGCTCTATTCCTTCGGATCCCACTTTTTGACTCAATAAGCGGCGATAAATGGGATGCTTCATAAAGGCATCAGCGGTAAGTGGCCCAATAAGCTCCAACAAAGTGATTTCTCCTTCATTGTTGACATAGCTTTTTAACAGATCAAATTCTTCCAATCGCTCTTTGGCTTGTTTTACCAGACCAGCATTGCTGATCATTAAGGCCTCAATATCTTCCATCTCCACTTTGGCATGACTTTGTGCCAGTCCATAAAGGAGCGTATACAAAGTGCAGGCTTGATCTCCAATTAAGGGACGATAGAGGATAGTTAAAAAGGTCGTCCAATTGGAAGGCATGTTCAAATCAAGACCTAGAGAAAGGCTCATTGAAAGCCCTCCTCTTGTGATGTGGATGGAAGAGTGGCTAAAAGTCTTTTGACCTGCTCTTCAAGGCCTTCTATCTCGCCATTATTGACCAATACCGCATCGGCCTTTTGGGCTTTTTGTTCTGGCGGGTATTGCAACGCTAAACGACGCAAGGCTTCACTTCTTGAAATATGGCGACCTTGTTCCAAGCGTTTAAGGGCGGTTTCTTGGGAGCAAGTTACTGTCCAAATGGCATCAAAGCGATCTTCTAGTCCGAGTTCAAAAAGGAGTGGCACTTCAATGGCACAAAGTCCAGTTTGATTGTGGGCCCATTCCTCCATCTTTTGCAAAATCAAAGGGTGAAGAATCGCTTCCATTTGTTGGCGAGCCTCAGGATTTTCAAACATCGCATTGGCCATAGCTTGTCGATCGATTTGGCCATCAGCTTGCACAAAGAGCAGACCAGCTTGCTTTAAAGCTTGATAGCCTTCTTGTCCAGGTTCTAAAAGCTTGGCATTGATGGCATCACAATCGTTAGTGGGGATGTATTTAGCTAAGAGTTTGGTCAGGGTGCTTTTCCCTGATCCCATGGACCCTGTGATGCCGAGAACAAACGAATGAGGGGAAGGAGTGGATTGAAAAAACAAAGCATGACCCATAAATATCCTCTCCTTTCTTTAGGATTGGTTTTGTTTTGGATTATGTTTTTCTTCTTTAATTGTTTCTTGGTGGGGACGAGGCTGACATTTTGGACAAGCCCACGTTCCACGCCCCGCCACCACTTCTCGTTTAAGGGGAGTGTGACAAATCGGACATTCCTTTTGATCATGAATGCGCAGCTTATTTTGATAGCCTCCCGCATGGCCGCCATAGGAAAAGGTGCGGATGGTTGTGCCCCCATAGGTCATCGCCTCTTGCAAAATTGTGCGCGAGGCTTTTAAAAGGCGTTGGTAATCGTCAAAATTCAAGTCTTGGCTCAATGTATAGGGAGAGATACGACTTTCAAAGAGAATTTCATCGGCATAGATATTACCAATGCCAGCCAAAACGGATTGATCGAGTAAAAAGGCTTTGATATTGCGTTTAGACTTTGCCCCTCGTGCATATAAATCTTTCGCGCTTAACGAAGGATCTAAGACATCTTTTCCCACATGCAAAAAGCTAGGCAGGCTTTTCCAATCGTCCACTTTATCATAAAGAGCTAAGCGGCCAAACTTACGCACATCTTGATACACCAAGATCCGCCCATCCTCCAGCCAAAAACGGGCATGAATATGGCGCGTGATCTTTTCGTCTAAATCTTTTAGCGTCTTCTCATCAGGCAATAAGAGAAACTTTCCTTCCATGCGCAAGTGTCCAATGAGATCGTAGTGGTCAAGCACAAAGACAAGATATTTGCCTAGACGATGAAAAAAGCGAAAGTGCTCTCCTACAAGTTGGGTTTCAAAATCGGTGGCCTCTAGGTTTTGAATGAGATTGGGATAGATAATAGCGACTTTGACGATGGCTAAATCTTGAATTTCGCTTTTGAGCCAGCGCAAGACGCTTTCTACTTCTGGTCCTTCTGGCATTATTTGGCCTCATACCAGGATTGTCCAACCCCGACGCTTGCTTTCAACGGCACATTGAGCTCCATGGCTTGGCTCATGATTTCGACGATGAGCTTTTCCATTTCTTCCTTTTCCTCCTGGGGGACAAGGAAGATCAATTCATCGTGGATTTGAAGAATCATCTTGCTTTGAAGATGTTTTTCTTCTAAAGCCTTGTCCATTTTTACCATCGCAATTTTGATCAAGTCCGCCGCGGATCCTTGAATAGGCGCATTCATCGCAGCGCGTTTGCCAAATTCTCGGGTCATGTAGTTTTTATCTTTGATTTCGGGAATCTCGCGACGGCGATGCAACAACGTTTCGACATACCCATGTTCTTCGCAAAAGGCGATGAGTTCATTCATATAGCGGTGAATGTTTGGATAATTGGCCATGTAGGCTTGGATGAATTGCCGCGCTTGAAACCGCGAGATGCCAAGCTCTTGAGATAATCCAAATTCGGTTTGACCATAGATGATCGCAAAATTGACCGTTTTGGCTACGCGACGCTCTTGTTCCGTCACTTCGTTTTCGGGCACATCAAAAATGATAGAGGCGGTGCGATTATGAATGTCTTCATCCTCTTGGAACGCTTGAATCATGTATTGCTCATTGGCCATATGGGCAAGTAAGCGCAATTCAATTTGGGAGTAATCTGCCGATAAGAAGCAATAGCCCTCAGGAGCCACAAAGGCCTTACGGATTTGTTTGCCTTCATCGGTTTTTACTGAAATATTTTGCAGGTTTGGATCCGAAGAGGATAACCGTCCCGTTGTCGTTACCGTTTGATTGAAGGTCGTATAGATGTGGCCATCTTTGATGTAGCGCATCAAGCCTTCAATGTAGGTGCTGACAAGTTTGGAATATTTTCGATACTCCAAAATCTCATCCACAATGGGATGTGTTCCAATCATCTTTTGCAAAACTTCAGCCGCAGTGGAACGCTTGCGCCCTCCACTCATCAACTTCATTTCATCAAAGAGAACTTGACCAAGCTGTTTTGGAGATCCGATATTGAACTCATGGCCCGCATAGCCGTAAACCGATTGGGCGATTTCATTCATGCGGTCTTGGTATTCTTTGCCAATTTCGCTCAAAATGTCGGCGGAAATTTGAATGCCTTCACACTCCATCTTGTACAAGATACGAGTTAAAGGAAGCTCAATGGTTTGATACAAATCCATGAGATTTTCTGCTTCGAGCTGTTTTAAAAGCTCATTTTCCATCAAGCCTTGAAGGCCTTCACACCACTTAGCGTAGACCGGTAAAGCTCTTTCTTCGGTAAAGCCTCCAAACTTTTTAAGCGATAAATCATGCAATGAAGTGGGTAAAACGATATTGGCTGCTCGAATTTGATCTTGTGTGCTTGTGGCTTGAGAGTGCAACAAGAAAAGAGCGAGATGAATGTCATACGCAAAGTGAGCTAGGGGGAACCCATAGCGGTCTAACAAGTGGAGCATCGTTTTGATCGACCAAGCTTGAAGGGTGGAATCCGTTTTTAATAAATCTAAGAAGGCTTCATCCTTTTGCGCTTTTTCTACAGACAAGTAATGGACTTCATTTCCCACGTTGTACAAAAAGCCAAAGAGAGTTTGATCTAAAAAAGGCTCACGAGTCGCCAAAGGCAAGAGCACCAATCCTGTATTTTTAGCCCCATCAAAATGATCCACGATGACAAGATTTACAGGGCCTTCACTCGGCAAAGGGCGCTGTTGACGCAATTTTTCCAAGAGGGAATTCATTTCATATTTATGATAAAAGGAAGCGGCCTCTTCCACATTTTGATGATAGGCAAGCGATTCTAAATCAAAGGGCAAATCCATTTCCTTAAAAATGGTCGCGAGTTCTTGAGACAAATAGGCCATCTCTTTGCCTTCCAAAAGATATTGTTTACGCTTGCCACTGATCTCATCGATGTGATCGTAAATATTATCAATGGAGCCATATTTGTGTAGAAGAGTTAAGGCTGTTTTTTCGCCGATGTGTTTCACCCCAGGAATGTTATCGGATGGATCGCCCATTAATCCTTTGAGATCAATGATTTGAATGGGTTTTAAACCATAGCGATCTTCAACTGCTTGTTCATCCATCACATCCACTTCCTGCAAACCTCGTTTCATTAGCATGACGCGGGTTGTCGGATCCACGAGTTGCAATAAATCTTTGTCACTTGTCAAAATGGTCGTTTCCCAATCGTCTTCACAAGCCGTTGCGACCGTTCCAATGATGTCATCGGCTTCGTACCCTTCTTTCTCATAAGAAGCAATTCCTGCGGCCTGTAAGTATTCGCGCACAATGGGCATCTGTACGAGCAATTCGTCATCTAAAGAAGGTCTTGTCCCTTTATACTCTTCATACTTGTCATGACGAAACGTCTTTTTTCCTGCATCCCAAGCGACTAAAATAGCGTCTGGATTGGAAAGTTGGATACTCTTTTGGAGCATCGTAATAAATCCAAATACTGCATTGGTCGGAATACCTCCTGAAGTTGACATTCGATTGGTGTAAATGGTCGAAAAGTACGCTCTAAATAGCACCGAGTTTCCATCCACAAGCAACAGTTTTTTCATTCCGTTTCGGGTTGGAGAGACATTCCTGCCAGGAAAACCCGAACCTTCCTTTCTCAGTCCATCTCCACTGACTTTCCTTAAATTTATTGTCCAATTAGACACTTTGATTGGATTGCGTGGAATAAGTCTATAACAATCCAAAGTAAAACCAAGTCATTTTAGCATACTTAATAAATCCCATTACATAAACCGAAAAACTCAATTTTCCACTTTTTTCTTCTAGTTTCTTTGCACTAAAAAAGCGCACTTTCCTTCAAGAAAAGTACGCCCAATAACTTGAAAAAAAGCGCTTTTTCCTTTTACCAACTTAATGTGTGGCTATTTTGGCCGTTTTTGATTTTGGCTTGGATTGATTGACACGTGCTTGGAAAGCATAAAAGCGATCCATGATCAAATCCATATGGATGAGCGCAATACAAATCAAAGCTCCAAAAAGCCAAGTTAAAAGTTCTATACGATACAACCAAATCCAAAGCGAGACGTTAGTCATACCAAGCAACCGTTGAATGATATAAGGAATAAAATCAGCCAAGAAAAGAAGGATCATATAAATAAAACCATGACGACGTTTAGAGGGCACTGGCGTGCGCCAAAACCCCGAAAACCAAGCCAAAAGCCCATACAAGGCAAAACAGATGGGAAACGAAGAGGAAAAAAAAGCATCAAACACAAATCCAGCCAAAAGTCCAATGAGCCAACGGGTAAGCCATGGCTTATCGCGAACATAGACTAAAAGGCCCGTTAAGTAAAAATGCCAGACGATGGAAAGATGGGTATAGGTAAAATCAATGGGAAAGATGTAAGCAGCGATGGCATCCAGCATCCCCAAACAAAAAAAGCCAAACAAGACTCCAAA
>JAAVAY010000043.1:0-7920 GCA_014803815.1 Allobaculum sp.
CCACTTCAAAAGCGAGTTGGACCACATCATCGCCATTTTTATCATAAGCGAGATTATGGGTAGCGGGGGATTGGGAGTGGCGAATGGGATAAGCCATTAAGCCAACGAGTTCAGTATGACCAGTAATGTTTGGCATCAGTTGAGTCCTCTTATTCTTTTTCCGTTTTTTGATTGTGTAAGCAAGATTTGACTTGTGTATTTATTTGAGTTCAGAAATGGGATCCATGTCTAAATACCCTTCGGATTCCAAAACATTTAAGATGGCGCGGCCTTCCATCGTTCCTTCAATAATGCGACGGGCACGAATGGAATCGCCAATGGGGTATACATAAACGCCTTCGGGCTCAAACGTTTCTTTGATTTGTTCTAAAACAGGGTTGTTGGAACGCATACCAAGGCAGTTGAATCCGAGATCAAAGGGGATTTCTTTGATTTCTCCATCAGGTGTTTTCACCACAAAGGCATTTTCTTTTACTTCCTGTAAAGCGGTGCGCACGTATTGTTTTACGTCATACTTTTCAAAGGTTTCGTTCATCGAGCACTTCGTGACAGGATCAGCCAACATACCGATTTGAGGCAACATATCGATGATGGTGCATTTAGCTCCCCGTGGAGCAAAGTATTCAACAACGTCTAGGCCAACGGATCCACCGCCCACCACGACAACTTCTTTATCTTTGCAGAATTCATCGGGGTATTCGCCATTTTGATAGTTTTTGATCATGCCAAAGATGTCATGAACATTACCCGCTTCCAAGTTTTCCTTCAAGCCTTTAATAGGAGGAGCAAGAGGAACAGAACCCGTCGCGTTGACGATGATGTTGGGTTTAAATTGTTTGATGTTGTCTACAGTCGCTTCAGTATTGAGGAAGATGTAGAGATTGTCCAAGCGAGCCGCTCGTTCTTTGAGATATTTGGGGAAGTCTTTCATACGCGTTTTGCTGGGTAAATCGGAAATAAAGGAAGATAAACCACCCAAATGATCATTCTTCTCCAATAAGAAGACAGTGCATCCTACTTCAGCAGCAGTACAAGCGGCTTCAAGGCCAGCCGTTCCTCCACCAACCACAACGACGTTGCAGTTTTTATTGACATGCAATTTTTTATAGACATCACCTTCAGGAACGGCAGGGTTTACCGTACAGCGAATGGGACGATTGACCCCAATGCGGTTTCCTGCGCACCCGACGTTGCAGGAAATGCATTTGCGTAAAATATCTTCTTCGCCATTTTCAATCTTTTTTACCCATTCTGGTTCCGCGATTAAACCACGACCCATACCGATGATATCCACATCACCGCTTTCCAATACTTTTTCCACGATTTCAGGATCGCGATAGTTTCCAGGATTCATGACAGGCTTGCCAAATTTGTCTTTGACTGCTCTTGCCATGTAGCTTCTCCAACCATCCGGCAAATAGTTGGCATCGATTTGGTATTGTAAGCTGGGATTTAATCCGCACGATACATCGTACATATCTACAAATTCATCGATATATTCTAAGTATTCCAGCGTATCTTCTAACGTATTTCCTCCTGGCACACGCTCTTCCGCGGAAACACGCACAATGATGGGGAAGAAGGGACCGACTTGTCTGCGTACTTCTTCTAAGACCATACGTGGAAAACGCATGCGATTTTCAACCGAACCACCGAATTCATCGGTACGATGATTGTAATAGGGAGAGATGAATTGGCTTAACAAGTAGGAGTGACCACAATGGATTTCAACTGCGTCAAAGCCAATGTCTTGGGCACGTTTGGCAGCCTCTCCATATTTCTTTACGGTGTGTTCGATTTCTTCGCGGGTCATCGGCCGAGGCGTTTCCCCACCGACTTTAGTTGGAACATCGGAAGAAGAAATCGTGGGCACACCTGTACGAGCGGAGGAAGCGGAAGCACCAGCATGGTTAATTTGAATGGCCACGGTTGAACCACTTTTATGTAGGGTTTCGACCAATTGGTAAAAGCGAGGCATAAAGCTGTCATGGTCAATGCGAATTTGGCTTGTTCCATTGGATCCCACAGGATAATCCACGTTCGCATTTTCTAAAATGATGAGACCAACCCCGCCTTTGGCTCTTTGGTTGTAGTAATTCATGTGACGAGGACTCATTTCGCCACTCGTTTCCCCATAGTTTGTGCCCATAGGGGTCATCGCGATGCGATTTTTAATCGTAGTGCGTTTGATTGTAAGAGGCTCAAAAATTTTGGGGTATTTCTTTTTCATGTTCATATTGCAATATTGTTCCTTATCAAATTTTTCCCTTTTAAGTTTTTAAACTCTCTTGTTTGTGACATCTCAATGATAAACGCAAGAAGACACAGAGGAAACAAAAAATTTGAAATGCATTTAAGCATAAATTTATTTTAAATCGAAAGAAGAGGCAGCCCTTTCGATAAAGTGGATAAATCGGGCCAAAGCAGGCCATGGTTCCAAGCCTTCTTTCCAAAACATATCCACTTCGAAGGGACTTGGCGCTTCTTCAAGAGGATGGATGCAAATCGTCTCCATTTTTTGCAATTCATCGCTTTCAAGCATCAAGGCGACTCCTACATTTTGACTGACTAAGGAACAAAGCATGTGTTCATCCGGCCCTTGGGCTAAAAAGTAGGGCTTGACTTGGTGTTTGGCATAGAGATCTTGCAAAAAATCATAGAGAAAAGAAGTTTGATTGTAGCCAATCATCGGATATTGGCACAGCTCCGCTAAGGAAATCGTCTTTTCTTGGGCTAAAGGATGCTCTAAAGGCACTACGACAACAAGCTTTAAGGAAAAAATGGGCTTGCGCAAAATATCGATAGGATAGGCAATAGATGGAACATAAAACCCAAAGCCAACATCCAATTTTCCCTGTTGAAGGGCTTGAATGATTTGAGCGGTGGATTCTTGGTGCAAACAAAAGGAAATCCCTTTGTTTTTAGGATCTTGTAAGAAGTGTTGGAGACATTTTGGAATAAAGGTATTGGCCAAAGGAAACACATATCCTAGATCAATGACACCTCCCCCTGAAACGATATCTTCCATCGCTTGTAGAGCCTTTGTACAACTTTCCTCGATTTCAAGAGCCCGTTCTAAAAAGAGATGGCCAGCCTTCGTTAAGACAATTCCCCGTCCACGCTTTTCAAAAAGAGCCGTTTTTAATTCCTCTTCCAAAAGCGCCATCGAGCGGGAAAGGGATGGTTGGCTAATATGTAAAGCATTGGCGGCCAAATGATAGTTTTCAAAGTGAGCGATGGTGACAAAATAGTGAATCTGATTAAGCGTCATAGCATGTCCTTTCCAACTGTTCTCTTTTTCTTTCCTCATCCAAGGGATACTCTTTTCGTAGATCCTAAAATTTCCCATAAAAATCCCAATTAATAGCTTAAAGGCATGGAAATTTTGGTTGAAAAGTATTTGACCATTCTAAAAAAAATAGGATATATTCAGAAGGCCTATCAAAGAAAGCGCAATCATCTTTGATGACACTTTTTAATCCATAACCGTGGGGCACACGGGGATAGCTCGTTGATACTGGACTCATTAGAGTGCTTGAGCGAGAAGCTCCACCGCTTAGGCGATAGGAGTATGTCACATCTTTTGTTTGTGACGATTCAAAAGAAATCCCTTGCGATTTTGCAAAAACAATGTGCAACAAAAAGAAAAAAGGAACCACTGCAAAGTCTTTTGGAGTTCACACGTTTTTGTTCAGGGAAGGAGACCCTCTCCCTGTTTTTGTGTTCCCTTTTCGCAAGACATTTGCCTTTCGATCTTTCCAATCGATGTCTTGTTTTTTAAGACGTGTCCTTTCCAAAAGACAGGGAAAGGATGTTTATGAACAAGAAGTACTTTCCAAGTGCCATGATCATGTATCTCAACTACTTTGTTCATGGCATTGGCTGCTCAATTCTTGGTCAAGCGCTCATTAAAGAAGCGCTCGCGACTTCGTGGGGGGTGGCGGCGATGCAAATCACGGCCATCTCCGCTGCTTTAGGATTGGGTCGACTCATCGCATTGCCCTTTGCGGGTCCCCTATCGGATAAATTAGGGCGTCGTATTTCTACCGCCATTGGCTCGGCTTGTTATGCCATCTTCTTATTTGGCTTGGCATTCGCCTTCAATATGGGAACAGGCGGCGGCTATCAAGTGGCGTATGTGTGCGCCATCATCGGTGGGATTGCCAACTCCTTCTTGGATACTGGCATTTACCCAGCCGTAGCCGAAATCGTCTACCAAGCGCCCTCTGTAGCCACAATGGGCATTAAGTTTTTCATTGCCATTGGCCAGATGTTAGTGCCTTTCTTCTTAGGAATTACTGTAGGGGTGACCGCTGGTGGTTTAATCACCTACAACAAGCTTTTCTACATCTGTGGAGCAGCCTATTTGGTGTTATTGGCGGGCATCCTATTTTTCCCACTTCCCGAAGGCGAAGCCGTGGAGAAAAAAGAGGGTCTGCTTTCTTCTTTAAAACACACCCATTTCTCGCTTGAATCCATCGCGATGATTTTAATTGGCTTTACCTGCACGGGCACATTCCAGTTGTGGCTAAACTGTGCGCAAAACTTTGCCACCAATAACGCCAATTGGGCCAATCCCTCCATCATGCAGACGTGGTATTCCGCAGGAACGATCTTAGCTTTAATTGTAACGGCCTTATTAACTCGCAAAGTGAAAGATGTCATGTTCATCTTGGTTTACCCAGTGATTTGCTTAGTGGCCTTGATCTTAGTGGTGCTTTTCCCTTCGCAATTCATGATGACCATCGGATCCTTCGTGATCGGGTGGGCTGGAGCGGGTGGCTTGTTGCAAATCGTCACCTCCGTTTGCAACATGATCTTTCCTAAAATCAAAGGGACGGTTACCGCTTTAGTCATGATCGCTTCTTCCCTTTGCAACTACACCTTATTGACAGCGGCTTCTTCCATGAGCGCTTCTAGCGTCATGTGGATGAATATCGTAGTCACAGGTATTGGCGTGCTCCTTGGCTTGTATGTCAATGTGCGCTATGACAAGATGATCCAAAAAGTTTAAGACAGAAAGGAATATTGGCTCTTTGGCCAATCCAAAACCTTATGATAAAACCGGTTGTTGTTCGTGGTTTAGAAATCGGTACAGGTCAACCCAAAATCATCGTACCGATCGTTGCAGTGACAAAAGATGAAATTCTTGCCGAAGCCGCTACATTTAATGAATTGCCTGTCGATGTCGTGGAATGGCGTGTCGACTGGTTTGAAGGCGTAGAAGATTTCAACCAAGTCAAAGACGTGTTGGCAAGCCTTCGCGATGTGCTTGGCAATACCCCTATTTTGATGACTTTTCGCACCTCTAAAGAAGGGGGCGAGCGCTCCATTGAAGCCCAAGCGTATGCCAATCTCAACATCGATGCGGCCAATACAGGCTATGTGGATTTCATCGATGTCGAAATCTTCAGTGGTGATGCTTTAGTGAGTCAAATCATTGAAGCGGCACATGGGGCCAATGTAAAAGTCATCGCGTCCAACCATGACTTTCACAAGACTCCCGATCAAGCGGATATTGTCTTGCGCTTACGCAAGATGCAAGACATGGGAGCCGATATCCCCAAAATTGCAGTGATGCCTCAAAGTAAAGCCGATGTCCTTACGCTTTTAGCCGCGACGGAAGAAATGGCTTCGAAATACGCCGATCGCCCCATTATCACGATGTCAATGGGCCCCATGGGTGTCATCAGCCGCGTCTCTGGCGAAGCTTTTGGGTCTGCCATGACCTTTGGGGCTGCCAAAAAAGCCTCCGCTCCTGGTCAAATGGGAGTTCACGATTTGGAAAAAGTCTTGAGTGCCATTCATAAAGCAAGCTAAAATCCTAGGCTAAGCCAACGAGCTTAGCCTTTTTTTGACGATCTCTTTCTTGATTTTTCCCAAAATATTTTTATAATGTCGCACAATTCAAAAATTTATACGTGAAAGTGGTCTTGAAACTGCTATCATGCAAGTAATTGTTTTTCATGGCTCTATAACTAGAAAGGAGTGCTTATTTGCGCTATGAAAAAAGTTTTAGCATGGCTCAATCAATATCTTGAAGAAGCCCTTCTCGGTATCTTTTTAATTGTCATGACTCTGATCATGGGCATTCAAGTGTTTTCACGCTATGTTTTACAAACCTCGCTTTCTTGGTCCGAAGAACTCACGCGGTATCTCTTCATTTGGAGTGGCTTTTTGAGCGTGAGTTATTGCACAAAGTTTTGTATTTCGATCAAGATCGAACAGTTTGCCGCCTCACTCAATCGCAAAAACCGGGCCATTTTAAAAGTGATCAACCATACCATCGAGTTGATTTTCTTTTTGTACATGATTCCCTTTGCTTGGTCGTTTTTTATGACTTCGGTGCGCAATGGCCAAGTCTCGCCCGCTTTACAAATTCCGATGTATTGGGTGCAAGTCGCTCCCTTTGTCTCCTTTGTCTTGGTCTCCATTCGCATTTTGCAGCGGTGGATCATTGAATTCAAAGTGGCCTGTGGTCAAAAAGTCTACGACCCAGCCCATCCAGAATACAATCATCCCCAAAACAACAGCGAACACGCCATGATTGAAGCCAATACCCCACAAGAAGGATCGCTTGAAGCCAAATTGGATAAAGAAGCGATTGAACAGGCCATGGATGCGGGAGGTGAAGGATAATGCAAGTGCTCTTCTTGTTTGTCGTCTTCTTTGTATTGCTTATTATTGCCATTCCCGTCTCCATTTCTCTAGGCATCACCTCCGTTTTGCCTTCGGTCATGGATCCCTCCTTTACAGTAGGAGCCAAGTATCTCATTCGCGCCATGTTTGGAGGGCTCGATTCCTTCCCCTTACTTGCGGTCCCGATGTTTGTCTTATCGGGAATTTTAATGGCTAAGGGGGGCATTTCCAGACGCCTTTTTGATGTCTTTGCTTACTTTTTAGGCAAATTGCCCGCCGGCATGCCTTCAGCCGTCATCGTCACCTGCCTCTTTTATGGGGCCATTTCCGGATCAGGGCCAGCTACTGTTGCGGCGGTTGGTTCGATGACCATTCCCATTTTGACCTCTTTAGGCTATGATCTCACCTTTGCGGCCGCTATTGTGGCAGTCGCTGGTGGCCTTGGCGTCATCATTCCGCCAAGCATTCCCTTCATCATGTATGGCATGGCGAGTGGAGCTTCGGTAAGCGATTTGTTTTTAGCCGGTATTGTGCCAGGGATCATCATCGCCTTACTTCTGATTGGCTATGCGGTGTATCACGCCAAAAGATATGGGGAAGATCGCGCGAAAATCGATGCAGAAGTCAACGCCTTGCATGAAAAAGGCTTGCTTCGCGTTTTAAAGGAAAGCTTTTTTGCCTTGCTTTCGCCCATCATCATCTTAGGATGCATTTATACTGGAATCGCCTCCCCGACGGAAGCGGCGGTTATTTCGGTCTTTTATGCCCTAATCATTTCCATGTTTGTCTATAAAAGCATCAGCGTAAAAGACTTATGGCCGATTTTAACCGAATCTTTGCGTACCTTTACCCCAATTTTATTCATCTTAGCCACATCCACCGCCTTCTCGCGTGTTTTGACCATTTTGCATGTCCCTCAGCTTGTCTCCGAGGCCATCATCAATAACATTCATAGTCCTGTCATGATCTTGCTTGTCATCAACTTGTTCTTATTGTTGGTAGGCATGATCATGGATACTACTCCCGCGATTTTGATTTTGACCCCTATCTTGTTGCCGATCATCGAAGCGATTGGAATGGATCCCATTCAATTTGGTGTCATCATGGTGGTCAACCTAGCCATTGGCTTTGTCACGCCACCGATTGGGGTCAACCTTTTTGTGGCCAGCTCTTTGACGGATGTGCCCATTATGGAGCTGTCCAAAAAAGCGATGCCCATGATTGGCTTATTCTTAATCGCCCTGTTATTGATTACCTTTATTCCCCAAATTTCTCTTTGCC